>JACDBP010000152.1 GCA_013694835.1 Chloroflexota bacterium | reverse complement strand
CACCAGCTGCAGGTTGGGGGGCGGCGAGGTGCCGGGGTTGAAGTCACTGCCGAGCGCCACCGGCACGCCCCGCTCGATGAGGGCACGCGCGGGGGCGTAGTGGGTGCTCATCAACGAGAAGGTGGTGGCCGGCAGCAGGGTCGCCACGACAGGTCGACCCGCGTCCGCGGCCGCACCGAGCGCCGCGATTCCAGCTGCCGACGGCGTCGCAAGGTGGTCGGCTGACGCGGCGCCCATCGATGCTGCCAGCTCGGCACCGCCGGAGGGGCGCAGCTCGTCGGCATGCAGCCGCGGCCGGAGACCGAGTGCAGCCCCGACCTCCAACACCCGCCGCGACTGCACGGCGTCGAAGACACCCTCCTCGCAGAAGACGTCGCAGAACCGGGCGATGCCCTGCTCGGCCGCGGCCGGCAACTGCTCGGTGACGACCGAGTCGAGGTACGCCTCGACGGCGTCGGCTCGGCCGCGGAACTCCGGGGCGACGGCGTGTGCGCCGAGGAAGGTCGGCACGATCTCGATCGGGCCCTCGGCGCCCAGCGCGCCCGCGACGCGCAGCAGTCGCAGCTCCGTCCCTGTGTCGAGGCCATAGCCCGACTTCGCCTCGATGGTCGTCACGCCGTGCCTCAGCATCCGGCCGAGCCAGCGCCGCCCGTGCACCAGGAGCGCCTCGTCGCTCGCAGCGCGCGTGGCACGGACGGTCTCCAGGATCCCACCGCCCATCTCGAGGATCTCGAGGTAGCCGGCACCGCGCTTCCGCAGTTCCACCTCGCCTTCACGCGTGCCGCCGAAGAGCAGGTGGGTGTGCGGGTCGATCAGCCCCGGCGTCACGAGGCCGCCGTCTGCTTCCACCACGCGACAGCCGTCAAGGTCCATGCCGTTGGCCTCCGCGGCACGCACAACGTCCTCTGCCGTGCCGACCGTGACGATCAGGCCGTCCCACGACAGGATCGAGACGCCGCCGGCGGCAAGATCCCAGTGCACGGTGGCCGCGTCCGCCTGCGTCGAGCCTCGCCGCACGCCACCGGCGAGGGTCGCGGCCTCTCGCGCACCGCGCACCAGCAGGCCCCGCGGCGGCACCGAGTCGGTCAGCGCATCATCCTCCCGCCGCAGTCGGGCCGCCGCCGCCGCGCGACACTGCCGCAAGCTGGAGCTCCAGGACCTGTTCGACTCGGAAACCTCGGATGCGCAGTGTCTGCGCCGCCTTCCCGATCCGTGCCTCGACGGGAAGGTGGCGCGGCACCGCGGCATGGTCGGCGACGTCGTTGAGCGCCGCGACCGGCGCCATCCCGATCAGCTCGGACTCGCGGACCCGGACTCCCTCGGCCTCGGCGAGGCCGCTCACTTCTTCCCAGACACGCCACATCGGGGTGACCGTGTGATCGAGCAGGTTCATCGAGACCTGCGCGATACCCAGGTCCTCCATCGCCAGGCCGAGGGCCTGGACGCGGGGCAGCCCTCCCGATCGCTCGCGAACCCGCTGGGCGATGCGCTTGGCGAGCTCGAGGTCGTCGGACTCGAGGTTGACGTTGTACGCGATGAGGAACGGCCGCGCGCCGACGGCAACCGCACCGGCCGACGGGTGGACCCGCGGTGGGCCGTAGTCGGGCGTGCGCCCCGGCTCGGCCATCGACTCGCGCAGGCCCTCGAACTGGGGCTTGCGGATGTCCGAGAGCACGGTCCGGTCGGCGCGCGTCGCAGCCTTGCCGTAGAGGTAGACCGGCAACGAGAACCGTTCCGCCAATCGAGCCCCGAATGACCGCGCGAGCTCGACGCACTCGAGCATCGTCGTCTCACCCAGCGGCACGAACGGGATCACGTCCACCGCGCCCATTCGCGGGTGCTGACCCCGGTGGACTCGAAGGTCGATGTGCTCGACGGCGACGGCGGTGGCCGCTTCCATCGCCTCCGTCACCTCACGAGCGGCACCCGCGAAAGTGATGACGCTCCGGTTGTGATCGACATCGGAGGTCCGGTCCAACAGATAGACCGACGGGATGTTCCCGATCGCCTTCTCCAGGCGGTCGATGACCTTGGCCCGGCGCCCCTCGCTGAAGTTCGGGACGCACTCGACGAGCTTCCTCACGCACCCTCCGGTGTCGCGGTGGCGCGGGCGGCGCCTGGACCCGGAGAGTGTACGGGGCCGAAATCACGCGCCCGTCACCGTCTGGGTCGTCGGACGCTCGCCCGCGGTGGAGGTGGTCGGGGCCACCGGCCGGAGGTAGAGCACCAGCACCACGACGACGTAAACGATGTGCACCGCGAGCGTGATGATCTCGGGCGAGTCGCTGTAGCCGAAGATCGCCCGCAGGAACTGGCCGATCCCCTGGTTGTCCGGCATGACCGCGCTGATGTCGTACGCCGTCTGCGTGGCGATCCCGATCCAGCCGATCTCGACGAACTCGTGGACGGCGTGGCTGAGCAGCCCGGCGGCGATGAAGATGAGGGCGATGCCAGTCCAGCGGAAGAACGAGGCGATGTTGATGCGCCTCGTTCCCTGGTAGAACACGACGCCCAGGCCGACTGCGATGGCGAGGCCGATGACCGCGCCGACGAGGACGCTCCCGGCACCCGCCTGGCTGTTCTGAGCGGCGGCCTGTGCCTGCGTCGTCAGGAAGAGCGACGTCTCGATGCCTTCGCGGATCACGGCGGTGAACGCGAGCGCCGCCAGGCCCCAGAGGCTGCCCTCCGTCAGCACGCGGTCCACGCGGGCCTGCAGGTCGCCCTTCACGCTGCGGGCCTGGCGTCGCATCCAGAACAGCATCCAGGTGACGACGATGGCCGCGAACAGCATCGCCACGCCCTCGAACAGCTGCTCGTACGGCTCCTGGAACGTGCCCACCGTCACGAAGATCAGCAGGCCGATGGCGATGCTGGCCGCGATCGCGAGGCCGGCTCCCATCCAGATCTTGGAGAAATGGCGTCGGTTGCCGGTCTTCGCCAGATAGGCCAGGACGATGGCGACGATGAGCGCCGCCTCCACGCCCTCGCGCAGGCCGGTCAACAGGCCGGTGGTGAGTGCTCCGAAGTCCAAGTCGCGACTCCTCGTTCTCAAACCTGAGCCCGGGCATCAGATTTCGTGCGCATCCTAGCCGAGTCGAGGAGATGGTGCAAGGGGCCTTGTCTCCATCGCGCAAGGCGGCTTGAGTCAGCGGCCGCGGCCCATGGGCAGGGAGCTCCGCGACTACCATGCGAGGCGATGCACCGACGCCATGACGACGAGGGGCCCGTGCTCTCGGAGGCGGCCCAGGGGTACCTGCTGACCTTGCGCTCGATGGCTGGGGCGGACGCAAGGCCCAAGACATCGTCGCTCGCGCGGCGGATGGGGGTGAGCGCCCAGGCGGCCTCGCAGGTGGTGGCCCGGCTCATCGCCGAGGGGCTGGTGGCCGCGTCGGCGGGTCGCGAGTTGTCGCTGACGCCCGCAGGGCAGGCCGCGGCGGACACGATCTTCCGCCGACACTCGCTGCTGGAGTGGTTGCTGACGCGGGTCGTGGGCCTCAGCTGGGCCGAGTCGGATGACGAGGCGATGCGGCTCCAGGGGGCGATCTCGCCGCGGGTGGAAGAGCGCATCGCGGCGCTGCTCGGCGATCCGCAGACCTGCCCGCACGGCAATCCCATCAACGCGACCGCGGCGCGTACGCGACCCAAGGGGATCGCGCTCGCCGACGCCGAGCCCGGCAGCGAGGTGACGATCTTCCGCATCACCGAGGAGGCCGAGGAGGACGCCGAGCTGCTCGTCTACCTCGAAAAGGCTGGCCTGGTGCCAGGAGCCCGCGCGCGCGTCGTGGAGGTGTCCTCGGGTCGCGACTCGCTGACCATCGAGGGTCCGCGCGGCCGGGGCACGATGGGTCTGCGACCGGCGGCGCTCATCCGGGTGCTCCCCGGAGAAGCCGATCCGTCCCTTTTCCACCAGGTCCCCGAGGCCATCCGCCGTCTGGGCATCGCCGGGGTCCTCGACCCGGACTCGTAGGCACTGACGCGGCGAGCCTGCTGGCGGCGCCGCCGATGGCCCGGAGTGCGGCGATCGTTCCGCTGAGTGCGCTCATGCCCGCGTATCGCTCACCAACGGGTCACCCACGACAGTCCCCCACTCGTTCTAGGCGATATGCGGAATATGAAAGTTATACTTGACATTCCGAAGATCCTGCTGCACTGTAAGCCTTAGTCACTCAACATAACATGCAACCGGAGCGAACCATGAACTTCCCGGGCCTTCGCCGGCTGGGCCGGCACACCAGCTCGACATCCTCAAGGAGCGGCCGTGCTCAGCACCGGATCAGCGCGACGCGCCATGAGGCGCCGCCGCACGCGAAGGCGCTCACGGGCTGCTTCAAGCCGACCTGGACGCTCTAAGTGCGCGACGTCATCTCCACCTGCCCCGTCTGTGAGCACGAACTCGCGGTGACTCGGCTCCATTGCCGCGAGTGCGGTACGACGCTGGAGGGCGAGTTCTCTGTCGGGCGGTTCGGCCGCCTGGGCCGCGACCAGATGCGCGTCCTGGAGAGCTTCCTCCGCTCCCGCGGCAACCTCAAGGAGATGGAGCGGGACCTGGGGCTCTCCTACCCGACGGTACGCAGCCGCGTCGACACGCTCGTCCGGGCTCTCGGGCTGATCCCCCTCGACGGACGCGGTGGGGACGACCTCTCAGCCGAGCGCGACAACCCCATCGCGAACGAGCGGCGCCGGATCCTGGAGGCGCTCGCGCGACACGAGATCGATGCCGAGGCCGCGGCTGCCGCGCTCCGCGGCCTCACCGTCAGCCCACCGTCCCCAGCCGTCGTCGAGACCGCAGCCTCGGCGCCGTCCGCTTCCTCCACCGGACAGGCGGACGCCACCGATGCGTCGCCCGGGGGCCCCCCCGCGGCCGCGGGAGCGGGCGCTACGCCCGCCGAGAAGGAGTAGTCATGGCGCGCTCCAGCCGCACCGAAACCATCACCCACGATCTCGGGGAAGCAGGCCGGCTGAGCCTCCGCACGGTGAGCGGCGACGTCCGCGTCCGGACGGTGGACGGCTCGGTCGCGAAGGTCGTCGGCAGCTACGAGGTCCATGACCATCAGGAGTCGACCGAGATGCCGCCCGAGGCTTCGCCGATCCTGGTCCGCAAAGGGCACGGAGAGCTCGAAGTGGAGGCGCGCAACCGCGTCGGCGGCTTCCTCGACGCGCTGGGAGAGGTCATGAGCCGAGGCGGTCGCACCACCGTCGAGTGGGACGTGGAGCTGCCGCGGGGCGCCTCCCTGCGACTCCACGGCCTGAGCGCCGATCTGTCCATCGAGGGGGTCCGCGGCACGCAGGAGTACCACACGGTCTCCGGTGACATCTCGATGCGCGACGTCGAGGGCAGCATCAGCATCCAC
>JACDBP010000110.1 GCA_013694835.1 Chloroflexota bacterium | reverse complement strand
CAAACGAAACGGCCCCTCCGAAGAGGGGCCGTTTGCACTGTCCCGGCGTTAGCGGTGCCGCGAACGACACCAGCCTTCTGCCACGCCACAAGGGCATCTATCACGCCGGCTGCACCGGCTACCCTAACCCGACCTACCCATGACCTTGCGCCTGGGGCAGCTTTTGCTGACAAGCAGCAGGCACAGGATAGCGCCTGTTGACCCCCGCGCTCAAGGCCCTTCTTCGAACTACACAGTTAAAATTCCGTAACAGAGGGCGGCCTGAGACCTTGCGCGCGCATTGCGGCGCAGGTGGGCGACGATGGCCGGGGACCGGCCCCCTCGGGTGCTGGCTTCGCTCATGGCCGCTTGATCGTCACCGACTTCATCGCCACAGGTTCGAGCGCCTGGTTGCCTGTTTGTTCGCCGCTGTTCGGCATCGCCGCGATCCGGTCCACGACGTCCATGCCGTTCGTCACCCGGCCGAAGATGACGTACGTCCGATACCGCTCGAGGGCCGGCTCTGCCGCGTCGTCCAGAACGATGAAGAATTGCGAGCCCTGCGAGTTCGGTCGCTGGGTCCGGGCCATTGCCACGATCCCGCGCGCGTACGTGCCGACGACCGGCTCGTCCTGGATCTCGTAGCCGGGACCGCCCGTCCCGTCACCGGACGGGTCGCCGCCCTGGATGACGAACCCGGGCACGAGCCGATGGAACACCACGCACTGGTAGAAGCCGGCTTCCGCCAGGTTGACGAAGTTCGTCGCGGCGACCGGGGCGGATGCGCTGAACAACTCGATGGTGACGTCGCCGAGCTCTGTCACGATCGTCGCCGTCGTGCCGTCCGACGCAGGCTCGGAGGGCGGACTCGCCAGCGCAGTCGCCTTGGGCACGCTGACCGTCGGCCGGGGAGATGCCTGCTCGCATTCACCGCCGGCGGCGCCCGGCGAGGACGCTGTCGTCGCGGTGGCTGGCACCGGCGCCGAGGTGCGCGGGCCGGTCGCGGTGCCCCCAGGGCTGCACGCCGCGAGCAGAACGACGATGAGCGTACCCGCGAGCGCTCGTGGCGGCACAGAGCGAGCGGTTCGTGAGAGGTGCATGCGGTTTCGATCTCCAAGTGTGCGACCGGCGGCGGGGCGCCGGCAAGTGGTCAGGCCGCGGCCGCCAGGGCCGCCGGATAGTCGATGGCGCCGCTCATCAGTGCCTCGCCGAGCAGTACGCCGGATACACCCGCGTCGCGCAATCGTGGCAGCACCTCGATCTCCGTGACGCCGCCGGCCACCAGGACCTCGGCCCCGTACTGGTGCCGCAGGGCTGCGAGGCGCGCGACGTCGGGCGCGGCGCCGCCGTGCGAGAGCACGAACCGGCGCACGCCGCTCGTCGTGAGGCGTGCCACGAGCTCATCGAAGGTCGGCGGCACGAACGCTTTCCAGGGGTACTCGCGCAGCCTCTCGGGTCGTGCGTCCAGCCCGACTGCCAGCCAGTCGCCGGCCACGGCCACGCACCGCTCCAGCACGTCAGGGGCCTCGGCGACCGCCCAGAGGGGCATCACCACGCGCGTCGCACCGGCTGCGAAGGCGAGCTCGATCTGGTCCGGCCCGTCGATGCCCCCGGCGACCTGGAGCGGGGTCGCCACGGTCCGCGCCACCTCCTGGATGGCGCTGATGTTGACCGGCGAACCGGACTTCGCGCCGTCCAGATCGACAAGGTGAATCAATGGTGCCCCGAGCTCCACGAAATGGCGCGCGATCCGGTCCGGGCGGTCGGTCGGCGTGCCGGTGCCCGTTGATGCCCCGGGCCAGAAGACGAGCCGCGACCGTCCGCCCTGCAGGTCGAGGCTCGGGATCACCTGCATCGGCGGTCCGATGCGACAGCAACCTCCGCAGTGCGCCTTCGGCGCCTGCTGCGCGCGAAGCGCGTGGGTCCCGGCGTACCGCCGGGCTCCTCGCGTCGCTTGCGACTGTCAGCGACCGTTCGAGCCCTCACCCGCCAGGACGCGGCGCTGGTAGCTGATCGGCAGGCTCCCCGCGTACAGCATCGCGTCATGGAACGCCTTCAACGAGAACCGATCGCCCAGACGCCGCTGCTCGTCCTCGCGTAGTCGCAGCAACATCACCTTGCCGAGGAGGTAGGAGACCTGGTAGGTCGGCGTGGAGGTGTAGCGGTGGACCTCCGCCGTGGCGTTCGCGCGCTCGAAGCCGGTGTGCTCCACCAGGAGATCGATCGCCTCCGGCACGTCGATGTCGCCCCGGTGCATCCGCACGTCGAGGATGATCCGGGCGGCGCGCCAGATCGCATCGGTGTGAAGGATCAGCAGGTGCTCCGGGCTGTCATCGAAGCCCTGCTCGCGCATCATCTGCTCCGAGTACATCCCCCAGCCCTCCACGAACTCGGGGGCGTCGACCAGGAGCCTGGCGAGGCTCGGATGGCGCATCGCGGTGGCCAGCTGGACATGGTGGCCGGGGTAGGCCTCGTGGATGCTCGTGTTCGAGATCGACG
This sequence comes from Chloroflexota bacterium, assembly GCA_013694835.1. Lineage (GTDB taxonomy): Bacteria > Chloroflexota > Limnocylindria > Limnocylindrales > CSP1-4 > JACDBP01. Next base: position 5,477 of record JACDBP010000110.1, on the reverse strand, counting down.
CCCGGTTGTGCTCGAGCATCGCGCGCGGCTCGCCATCGACCGATGGGGTGACGAGATACATGCCCCCGGAGTCAGGGTCGAACCTGGCCGGCGCGAAGTACGCCGCGAACGGCAGCACGTTGCGCAGGTACGGCGGGGTGGGCACGACCGCCAGGTTCTCGCCCTCCGGCAGGGTGGCCAGGTCGCGGTCGATGACGTGCTGCCGGGCACGGGCCATCGATTCGCGGTAGGCCTCGAGAGCAGCGTCGAAGTCGGCCGGATGGTCGGCCTTGACCCGGGCCAGCACCTCGGCTTCGGTGGCGTCCGCGTCGATCGATCGGGCGACCTCTGCGCGGGCAGCCTTGTGGGCAGCGAGCTGCTGCTCGCCGATGGTCAGGATCTCGTCGCTCGTCAGGCCGTCGAACTCCCGCAGCTCCACCAAGCGGTCGTACCGCTCTCGACCGAGCGCGAAGTCGTCGTCGCCCTGGTCGAGCGTGTCACGCAACCAGGCCGTGTACACCGCCACGGCAGCCTTGGCTTCCTCCGAGGCCTGCAGCAACCGCGCCTGCTCCGGCGAGTCGATGCCCCATGCGTCCGCTGCGGCAGCCGTGATCTCATCGAAGAATCCCGGCATCGACGCCGCCGTCCGGATCTCGATCTCGTCCCACAGGCGCACCCGGCGGTGACCGACTCGCTCGCGGTGCTGGCGCATCAGCTCGGGCGCCGCCTCCAGGCGGGATGTCATGGAGCTGAGGCGCTCCTGCAGTGGCGCGAAGTCGCGCGCGAACAGCAGGAACAGGCCGTCGCCGATCTCGTCCATCGCGGACGCGCGCCGCTCCCACAGCCGGTGCTCCTCCAGGTCGAACAGGCCACGGCGAGTGCCGTGGATCGCCAGCTCTCGGTCGAAGCGCATCCGCGGCGAGAGCCCTTCCGGGTCGAGCAGATCCAGGTCGGCCAGAAAGTGTCGGTCATCGACGATCGAGTGCTCCGTCGCCTCGCGACTGCTGTCGGAAAGCCGTCCGTCCTCGCTGTGGACGCCGAGGAACGTGGCGAACACCGGATACCGCTTCACCAGTTCGTCGAACCGCCGCTTGATCAGCACTTCGAACTGATCGTCGAGCGGGCCGCGCGGCCCTTCCGTCCGGTCCCCGTCTCCCGCGTCTCCCGCGTCTCCCGCGTCTGGAGGCGATGCGAGACCGGTGGTCATGTCGCTCCTCCATCAGCGACCGCGACCGCGACAGGCGTCATCTCGCGGACGTCATCAAGCGCTGCTCGCGTCGCCGCGATGGTCCTGTCGATGTCCGCGACGTCGACGCCGTAGTGCGTCACGGCCCGGATGACGTCCCTGGTGTACTCGATCATCCATACGCCGTTGGTCGCGAGCCGCTCCAGGAACAGCCGGGTCAGGCGGCGGTCGTCGGCCCTTTCACCGGCGCGGCCGTGGATGCGGAACAGCACGAAGTTGGTACTGATCCGGCGGGGGTCAAGCTCGATGCCGGGCAGCTCGGCGATGGCCTCGCCCAGCCGCCTCGCATTCGCGTGGTCCTCCGCCAATCTCTGGATCATGCCGCCTGGCCCATCGCGCAGGGCGACCAGCCCCGGCGCAGCCAGGACGCCCACCTGGCGCATCCCTCCACCCAGGAGCTTCCGGGCCCGTCGTGCGCGCCAGATGAAGTCGCGCGACCCGACCACGACCGAGCCGACGGGGCAGGCGAGACCCTTCGAGAGACAGAACGATGCCGAATCCGCGTCGGCCAGCAACTCGCTGGCGGTGGTCCCGAGCGCCACCACCGCGTTGAACAAGCGGGCGCCGTCGATGTGGAGCTTCGCCCCTCGCTCGTGCGCGATCGCCGCCAGCTCACCGACGTACGACGCCGGCAGGGGCTGCGCCATCGAATCGGAGTGGGTGTTCTCCTGGACGATGATGGAGGTGATCGGCTGGTGGACGTCGCTCGGATCGCGGAAGGCTTCCCGGACCGCGTCCAGCTCCATCCGGCCGTCGGGATCCCACGCGACGAGGCGCATCGAGGCACCGACGACGACCGCATGGTTCGCGGTCTCGTGCTGGTCGGAGTGCGCCCCCTGGTGGGTGAGGATCTCCCCGCCCCGCGGCACGTGGGCCATCAGCGAGACCAGGTTGCCCATCGTGCCGCTGGCGACGAACAGGGCGCCCTCCTTGCCAGTCAGCTCGGCGGCCCGCTCCTCGAGCGCGATGACCGTCGGATCGTCGCCCCAGACGTCGTCGCCCAGTTCCGCCTCCGCCATCGCGCGACGCATCTCCGGCGTCGGCTGAGTGACAGTGTCGGAGCGCAGGTCGACGGGTCGTTCTGTCATGGGAACCGGCATCGTATACCGCCACCCGGCCCACGGCGGGGCGGGGCGGCCGGCGGGGCGGGCAGCCATGGGCCGCCTACGCGACGGTGTTGAGCGGTGCTATGCTCCGCGTCCGCGCGGACCCGTGGTGTAGCGGCCCAACATGCCAGCCTGTCACGCTGGAGATCGCCGGTTCGAATCCGGTCGGGTCCGCCACCTGCCCCCTCAGACCTCTCTCCACGGAACCCCGTGCCCGCCGGCGGGAGGCCGAGCAGCGCCTCCGCTGCGGCCCTCTGGCGTAGGCTCCCGAACAGGGCTGTTGCCCGAAGCGACATCTCCGGGTGCTGGCGAAGCCAGTCGGCGAGCCGGCGGAAGTCCTCGTCATCGAGCAGGCTCGAGAACTGGTCGGTACCGCGACCTGTTGAGGAGGGTCGCAGCATGTCGGCCGTCAGCGGCGAGCCGACCTCGCGACGCTCGATCACACTGCAAACGGTAGCGCGCGCCCGCCATGTGTACCCTGATGGTCCGTCGCGGAGGTCAGTGAATTGTCCGGTCGATCGCTCCTCGCCCCGCTCGCCTGCCTGTTGCTGGTGGCATGTGGTGGTAGCGCTGGCACTCCAACGCCGATCATCATCTTCGTCACGCCCGCACCGACCGAGACACCGTTGGCCACCTCCCCCGGCGCCTCGATCGGGAGCAGCCAGTCGCCGACCGCCAGCTCGTCCGGCGCAGCGACCGTAGGCCCGGTCGGGTCGAGCGGCCAGACGGTGCCGCCGCTGCCGATCACCCCGCCGCCGCCGACCCAGGCACCGACCGCGCCACCGACTGCTCCACCCACGGCACCTCCGATCCCGACGCCCAAGCCCACCCCGACCGTCCCGATCACAACGGTCCAGTTCCTGGACTCGGGGTTGATGGATCCGGGCAATCCTGAGGCGAAGGGGCGTCGCTTCACGTTCACCAGCGAAGGCAGCGGCAATGTGAAGGTCGTCGTCGCTGGGGTCGAGGCGGGACAGAAGGTGACGCTGTGTCTCGCATTCCCGGGCAGGGAGCCCTTCTGTCAGACCGCATCCAAGACGACCCTGCTCGGCCGGACGACGCGTGCCAAGACCAACTGGACCGTCACGCTCAAGGGCGCGACCTCCGGGATGGTCACGCGCGCCGACCTGACGATCACGTTCCCATCGAGCAGACCAGCTATCACCGCCGAGGACATGTACCTGGCGGGCGGTCAGACGTATCCCGGCATCGTCATCCGGGTCACGCCGCGCAAGTCCTGCGCGATCGGCCTCTCCGTGATGTCCGATCCGCCGGTCGCCGCTGACATCGCGACCACTGACCTGACCGAGCCAGGCGCCACCGCTCCGGCGCCCGCTGCGGACTGCGCAGCCCCTCCGGATGGAGCCATGGCCATCGACGCGATGAAGGGCCACAAGTACGAGATCGGCATCACCAGCAGCAGCCCCGAGGAGTCCCACGCGAAGGTCGTATTGACGTGGCCCTGACGTGATGACGCCGACGCGGTGAGTCAGCGGGACCCGGGGCTCCCGGTCCGCCGCCAGGCGATCCAGACTCGCGACGGTCGGCGCGTGGCCGGCGAAACCGGCTTCGCCAGGAGCTGGCGACCGGACCTGTCCCGGGCCGTGGTCATGCTCCTCCTCGGTGGGGTGCTGGCGGGGACCGCGGGCTTCGTCGTGGGATCGCTTGGTCCGGATCCCGGTGCGTTGCCCTCGCCGTCGCTGATCGCCGGTCAGCCGGGCGGCAGCACGGCTCCCGGCGCCGGCGGCAGCACGCAGCCGAGTGCCTCGTCGAATGGCAACGTTCTGCCCTCCCTGCCACCCAGCGGCGAACCGAGCGCTGAACCGAGCGGGCCGCCGGCCAGCGGCGAGCCCAGCCCGACTGCGAGCCCAAGCGACACGCCCGGTGCCGCACGGGACGTGACCATGCCCATCGTGCCCGTGGTCGGCTTCTGGTCCACACGGACGATCATCAGCACGGATGACCTGACAGCCGCTCTCCGCGGTACGAGTGAACGGTTCCGCGACGTGATCGTCGGCGCAGCGGACCGCGAGGCCGTCGGCGCCGCGCTGGGCATCGAGATCGCCGCCTCAGTGCGCAGCGGAACGGTCGCCGAGATCCGCAGCGCGGTGCGCGAGGGGGCGCTCGGGCTCCTCCGGGCCGCGGACGTGACGCCGGCCGTGCGGGCGCTCGGCATCGACGATCGGCACCTCTTCGGGATCCGTCGGACCAGGGACCTCGCGCGCTGGCCGCTGCTGGTGACCGTGGCCGAGCCACCAGATCGCGTGTTCGACCCCGCTACGTCATGGACGCTCGCTGCCGCGGGCGACGTGCTCCTGGACCGCGGGGTCGCGCGCCAGGTGACCATCCTGAAGAAGGGCGTCGACTTCCCGTTCGACGGCGGCCGCGTCGAGATCACGGGGTCCCGCTGCTGCTCCGCTCGCGGCTTCGAGTTCCCGACCTATCGCCGGACGGGGGACAAAGGGGCGGTCCGCGACCTCATGAAGGGCGCGGACCTCGCGATGATCAACCTCGAGGGCCCCGTCGATGACGACTTCCGGTACCACGATTCGGGCACCGTGTTCCACGGCGACCCGAAGCTGCTGGCGGGCCTGAAGAACGCCGGCATCGACTACGCGTCGCTCGCCAACAACCACATGGGCGATGCCGGGCCGGACGGCGTCCTGGAGACGGTCCGCGGGCTGGACGACCTCGGGGTCGGCAACTCCGGCGCAGGCAAGGACCTGGATGCGGCGAAGCAGCCCGCCTCCTACGAGATCAACGGCGTGCGCATCGGCGTCATCGGCTGCGACTGGATCGCGCCCGGGTACTGGGCTCGGTCGAACCGGGTCGGGACCGATCCGTGCTCCGCGAAGACGCTGGTCCCCACCATCCGTGCGGCGGCCCAGGTCCACGACCTGGTGATCGTCTACCCCCACTGGGGGATCGAGTACCAGCCGGGTCCGTCGGCCGCCCAGCGACGCGCGGCCTCGAGCTGGATGAAGGCCGGCGCCGATCTCATCCTCGGCAACCACCCGCATTGGGTCCAGGGGTTCGAGGAGGTCCAGGAGGGCAAGTTCGCGTTCTACGCGCTCGGCAACTTCGTGTTCGACCAGATGTGGCAGGAGAATACGATGGAGGGTCTGATCCTGGAGCTCACCTACAGC
>JACDBP010000074.1 GCA_013694835.1 Chloroflexota bacterium | reverse complement strand
CATCATGGCTCTTGAAAGGTCCACCAAGGGCAGGAGCGCCGCGGTGAACAGCCCCGCAATGGGCTCGTGGGGACGGGAGACCGAAGAGGCGATCGCATCCCTGGTCTCGCTCTCGGTCAACCGCCGGCGGCGGGCCTTGTTCGGGGGCGTCGTCTCCAACGAGATGTCAGGCAGACGCCGGGGTGCCGGCCGCTCATGCGCGATCTCGACTTGACACCTGCGCTTAGATGAGTGGGAACCCAGCCGCCGCCCGGTCCACCCAGCCCCGTGGAGGTCCCGCGATGCACGCCCCGGTTCGACGTTCCGTCCTCCTCGCCACCGTCATGGCGCTCGCGCTCGGGGTGGCGGGAGCCGCCGTGCCGATCGCCGGCGCGTCGAAACCAACCTCCACCCGGGTTGCCGGCATCGACATTGACGCCGCAACGATCCCCGAGCTCCAGGCGCTGATGGATCGCCATCGGCTGAAGTCGGTCCAGCTCGTCCAGTTCTACGTCCACCGGATCAAGAAGCTGAACCCACGCCTCCACGCGGTGATCACGGTCAGCCCGACCGCCCTCGCCGAGGCCCGGGCCGCGGACAAGGCACGCCGGCGCGGCGACCACCGGCCGCTCCTCGGCATCCCGGTGATCGTCAAGGACAACATCGACACGACCGGCATGCCGACCACCGCCGGCTCGTACGCGCTGGCGGGCAGCACGCCCCCCGATGCGTTCATCGTGCAGCGGCTCAAGGCGGCCGGCGCGATCATCATCGCCAAGGCGAATCTATCCGAGTGGGCGAACTTTCGGTCAGCGCCCTCGTCCAGCGGCTGGAGCGGGATCGGCGGCCAGACGAACATGGCCCACGTACTCGATCGCAACCCATGCGGCTCCAGCTCCGGGTCGGGCGTCGCGGTCGCCGCTGACCTTGCGACCGTCGCGGTCGGTACCGAGACGGACGGTTCGATCGTGTGCCCATCCGGCGCGAACGGTATCGTCGGCATCAAGCCGACCGTCGGGCTCGTGAGTCGCTCGGGGATCATCCCGATCTCGGCGGAGCAGGACACCGCCGGCCCGATGACCCGCAACGTGACGGATGCCGCCGTCGTCCTCGGAGCGATGACCGGTGTCGATCGGGCCGATCCGGCGACCTCAGCCCAGGTCGGCCATGCCTTCAGGAACTACGCCCAGTTCCTCGACGACGACGCGCTCGAGGGCGCCCGGATCGGCGTGTGGCGCGAGGGCACCTACGATCCCGCGCTCAGCCCGGAGGTCGACGCGATCCTGAACGCCACCATCGACGCGCTCGAAGCCCAGGGCGCAACCATCGTCGACCACACGAACATCCCGATCGAGGCCGCGTACGAGCCCGAGTTCGCAGCGCTGCTGTGCGAGTTCAAGGACGACATCGCGACGTACCTCGAGACATACACGGGCGCGGCGTATCCCAAGACCCTCCAGGACCTCATCGACTTCAACGACGCCCATCCGGAGCTGGAAGGGCCCTGGAATTCGCTGATCTTCGAGCTCGCTCAGGAGACCGGCGGCCGGGCCGACCCCGCCTGCACGGAGGCCCGCGAGACCGCGAACGCGATCGCCAAGGCGGCGATCGACGACACGATGGCCGACAACGGCCTGGACGCGATCATCGCCCCGACGAACGGGCCCGCCTGGCTGACCGATCCCGTGAACGGCGACCTTGGGGGCGACTTTTCGACGTTCATCGGGTCGTCGAGCCCGTCCGCGATCGCCGGTTACCCGAACATCACCGTGCCAGCGGGCTACGTCGGGCCGTTGCCAGTCGGCGTGTCTTTCATCGCTGGCCGCTGGGACGAGCCGAAGCTCATCGGCTTCGCCTACGACTTCGAGCAGGCGACCCACGTCCGGAGGCCGCCGACGTTCCTCGCGTCGACTTCGGCCGATGCGGCGCGAGCAAGCAAGGCTCACAAGAACGACAGGGCCGTGTCGCCCGACCGACACGGGCGCTGGCGCATGCCATCCGTTCGTTGAACACGATCGTGTCCGGCGTCAGTCCTAGGGGCACTTTCCGCTAGCCGACGGCTGAGGTACCCGATGGCCGACAACGCTCGCACCACGGGAGCTGGCTGCTCGCCCGCGTCGACCCTGCACTTCTCAGCCGGTCCCCGCGACCCGATATCCCGGCGCTGGGGACGGTCGCGAGCGCCACGCCACCTCAGCCCGGGCGACCCAAGGCCGCAGCTGGTCCGAACCGTCGTGCCGCGACGAAGGTCTCGCGAAGGATCGGCGAGAACCGCGGGCCGGCGGGGTCGAGGCTGTTGATCGCCACGGCGCCGTTCCCACTCGACGCATGGAGCACACTCGTCTCGTCGAGCACGATCGCGACATGGGTGATGCCCGAGTCCGGCGGGGACCCGTGGGAGTGGAAGAAGAGAAGATCACCCGGCCGGCGGTCATCCCCGGGATCGGTCCCCGCACGGGCCTGCTGATCTGCGTCGCGCGGGATGATGATTCCGAGCATCTCCCAGAACGCCTGGCTCAGGCCGGAACAGTCGAAGCCATAGGGCGTGCGTCCTCCCCACAGGTAGGGGACGCCGACGAACTGGCGGAATCGCGCCAGGACGGCCGGCACCGCGCTTGGATCGTGAGCGCCCGCCCCCACGCCCAGGGCGGTCTCGCGAAGCCACCAGCGCGTGCCATCGGGCGTGAGGACGGAGGCCCAGCCGCCGTCGCGCTCCACGACCAGGACGCGCGCTCCGAACGGGATGCGCGCGACGAGCGCGCCATCGGGCTCGTCGTGCGCCGCGGTAGCGTCGTCGAGCACCACGCATCCCACCGAAGCCTTCTCGAGTCC
>JACDBP010000055.1 GCA_013694835.1 Chloroflexota bacterium | reverse complement strand
GCGTCCGGGAGGCCGCCGGTGCCGGCGAGCCCATCGCCGCCATCCGGCGTGCGGCCGATGCCGGTGGGACGGGGGCCGCGGTCGTCGCTGGAGCGATCGTCGGCGCCCGGGTCGGCGCCATCGGGCTGCCGGGAGCGTGGCGGAACGCCCCCGACGCCGTGTCGGTCATCGAGGAGGTCGCCAGGACGGTGAGCGTGGCGCACCGCGCGTACGTGATGGGTCGCCGGATCCCCGGCTGGGAACCGCTGTCGGACTCCCTCTTCGAAGGCCATCCGGCTTCGCGCTGGCTGATGGGTCGCGCGTGACGCCAGTCGATGCGGGGCGCGCGCGGCAGTCGGCGGCCGTCGATTCTGCGGGAACGCCCCGACGCCGCCATGGCGATGCTGGCGACCTTGGCGGAGAGGATCAGCGCCCAATAGCGCGCCGCACGCAGGGCATCACGCTGGAGCTCCCGACGAGGTCTGATAGCATCAAGCACATCATGGCCGCTGCCCGTTTGCTCCACACGGCTCGGCGGCGAAGTGGCTTGACGCAGCGTCAGCTTGCGCAGCGCTCCGGCGTCCCTCAGGCCACCATCGCCCGGATCGAGCTCGGTGCGATCCAGCCCCGCACCGACACGCTGGAGCGTCTGCTCCGAGCCGCCGGCGCCTCGCTTGCCACCGAAACGCGCCTGGGCGAAGGGGTCGACCGGACGCAGATCCGGGAACGGCTGCGCATGACACCCGCTGAACGAAGCCACCTGGGCGTCGACGAGGCGGCTGCGCTGCGGCGGCTGACAGACCGCACGAGCCCCGGGTGACGGCCGAGCGTCGCCCCTCGTTCGATCCGGAACGGATCTTCAGGACGCTGGAGCGGCACGCGGTGCGCTACGTGCTGATCGGCGGTTGGGCAGGGAAGCTCCTCGGGTCCCCGACGCTGACCACGGACATCGACATCTGCTACGCCAGGGATGAAGCCAACCTCCAGCGCCTGGCCGCCGCGCTGGAGGAGCTGCGTCCCCACCTTCGCGGCGCTCCCCCGGAGCTGCCGTTCCGGGCCGACGCGCGGACGCTGCGCGCGGGCGATCACTTCACGCTCGCGACCGACGCCGGCGACCTAGACCTGCTCGGGACGCCGGCCGGCGTCGCCTCGTTCGCAGCGTTGGAGCGGGCCTCGACCCGGCTCGATCTCGATGGCCTCGTCATCCGCGTCGCGGCCATCGACGATCTCATCGCGATGAAGCGAGCCGCGGGACGGCCGAAGGACCTGATCGAGCTGGAGGTGCTCGGCGCGCTGCGCGAGGAGATGGACGAAGACTCGCGTCGCTGAGGGGAACGACGGGGAGGGGAACGACGGGAAAGGCCTGCACCGACTCCCCATGACGGACGCGCGAAGCCTCAGTCCAGCGTCCCTGTTCCGTCAGGCCCGGGCGGGCCTCCAGGTGGCGAAGGCGAGGCGCGCGTTGGCGACGGCACTCGGGTAGGCAGTGCCTTCGGCGATCAGGCGGTCGAGGCCGAGCAAGGTGGCGCCTCCAACGGGCAGCAGCTCGGAGCGTACGACCCTGGCCTGGGGAGCGACTGTGCGGACACCGGCATCGAGGCGCTCGCGGAACGGCGCGTCGTCGTTCTGGAACACGCCACCCGCCCGCACCACCTCTACGTCCAGGCGCGCGAGCCGGAGGCGCCGGATGAGCGCCGTCGCCATCGCCGCGAGCTCGTCGGCGAGTCGATCGACGATCTGGCGTGCCACCGCGTCACCCTCGCCGGCGGCACGAAAGACGAGTGGCGAGAGTTCCGCCATCCGCACCCTGGCGATGCGCTCCCGGTAGAGCGCGGTGACGAGCGACGCTGGCGAGGCGACGCCGAAGTGTCGGGGCACCAGCTGCTCGAGCACGGTGTGAGCCCCTCGGCGGTCGGAGCCGCGCACCGCGGCGGCCAGCCCGGCCATGCCCACGCTCATGCCGCCACCCCAGTCGCCGGAGATGTCGCCGAGCCCGGCGAAACGCGCCGTCCGGCCGTTGGGCGCGACCGCGGCGGCGTTGACGCCCTGGCCGCAGACGAGCACGACACCCCACCCTCGGTCGGTGCCGGCCCGCAGCCCGGCGAAGGTGTCGTTGACGACGATGTCGCGGGTGGCGAACGCCCGCTTTCCGAGCGCCCTTGTCAACAGGCGAACGTCGCTCGGACTGTCGGCACCGGCGAGGGCGTAGGAACCGAGCTCCGCGACCCGCCCGTCCCCCGACTGGCCGGCCATGAGCGCGACCTCGGCCACCAGGCCAGACAAGCGATCCATGGCCGTCTCGAGGCCGATCGCCTGGTGCTGTGTGGTCGGTCCGCGCACAGCGGCGAGCAGCGACCCGTCCTCGGCGACGAGCGCGACGTCGGTCTTCGAGTTGCCGCCGTCGACGGCGAGCACGGCCGGTCTGGTCACCGATCCTCCCCGCGACCCACGCTGAGTTGCCGAGCGACCGCGCTCGGGCTCCATCGCCTGCACACTAAGGCCGCGGGAGGGCGAATGGGCGTCAAGGTCACGGTGGTCGGGGGCGGCAGCACCTATACGCCGGAGCTCGTGGAGGGGCTCGTCGCGCGCGCGGACCGACTCCCGGTCGACGAGCTGGTGCTGCTCGACACGGACGCCGTGCGGCTGGAGGTCGTCGGCGGTCTCGCGCGGCGGATGCTGGAGCGGGCCGGCTACGGGGGCCGGCTTGTCCTGACCGGCGACCGGGACGCAGCGATCGAAGGCGCCGATTTCGTGCTGATCCAGCTGCGGGTCGGCGGACAGCAGGCACGTCTCGGGGACGAGACGCTGCCGCTGAAGTTCGGCACCATCGGCCAGGAGACGACGGGGGCCGGGGGCTTCGCCAAGGCGCTTCGGACCGTGCCCGTGATCCTGGAGCTTGCCGAGGCGGTCGCGCGGCGCGGCTCACCGGGTGCCTGGATCGTCGACTTCACCAACCCGGTCGGCATCGTCACCCAGGCGCTGCTGGACGATGGCCATCGCGCCGTCGGGCTGTGCAACGCTGCGATCAGCCTCCAGCGGCGGTTCGCCGGTTGGTACGAGGTGGACCCCGCGCTGGTCGAGCTGGAGCACGTCGGGCTCAATCACCTGACCTGGGAACGAGCCGTCCGCGTCGACGGCGTGGACAAGCTGCCCGAGATGCTGACCGAGCACGCCGATCGGCTGGCTCGGGAGATGCGACTGCCGGCCGAGCTGATGCGCTCGCTCGGCGCGATCCCCTCTTCGTACCTTCGTTACTACTACCTGTTCGACACGGTGCTCGAGGAGCAGCGCCGCGGCCACATCCGGGCGCGCGACGTGATGGAGATCGAGAGCCGGCTGCTGGAACTGTATCGGGACCCGGGGCTCGACCACGAGCCGCCGCTGCTGGCCGAGCGTGGTGGCGCGTTCTAC
>JACDBP010000045.1 GCA_013694835.1 Chloroflexota bacterium | reverse complement strand
GCGCGCAGCGGCAGTCGCATGCTGAAGGTCGAGCCCCGGCCGAGCTGCGATGTCGCGGTCAGGGTGCCATGGTGGCCGCGCACGATCTCCCGCGCGATGTGAAGCCCCAGGCCGAGTCCCGGGTCGGTCGGTGACGATGCCCGCTGGAACCGTTCGAACAGTCGCTCCAGATCCCCACCGGCGATGCCGGGGCCATCATCCTGGACGGCCACCTCGGCCCACCCGCCGCGGCGCCGAAGCCGAACGCGGATCTCGCCGCTGGAACTGGCGTGCACCCGGGCGTTGTCGAGCAGGTTCCGCAGGACCTGCAGGATCCGTTGACGGTCCCCATCCACCAACGACACCGTGCCGGGCCGGCGGAAGTGGATCAGCTGCTCGCCGGCGAGCACAGCCGCAGCCTCGACGGCCTCGTGGACGAGCGCCCCGAGTTCGATCGGCTCGAGCTCGTACCGCATCTGGCCGGTCTCCAGGCGCGTGATGTCGAGCAGATCACCGATCAGTCCCTCCAGCTGCTGCGCGTGCTCCAGCGCGCGTCGCGTGTGCTCGCCGACGGCGCCGTCGGCGGTGCGCTCGATAAGGTGCAGGTAGCCCGTCAGCACGGCGAGCGGCGTCCGCAGCTCGTGGCTCGCCGTCGCGATGAACTCGTCCTGGGTCCGCCGCAGGCTTCGATCGGTGATGTCCCGGATGACGAGGACCGTGCTCTCCCGGGACCCTGCGGCCGCCACCCGGCGGCTGACCGCCTCGAACCAGCGGCGGCTGCCACCTGCCCCTGGGCGGGTGACCACCAACCGGAACTCCTCGCCCTGGCTGGCCCGTGCCTCGAGGGTCTCGCTCGGCCCCAGTGGACGGCCGTTCTCGTCATCCATCCTGCCGTCCGAGTCGGCGCCGATGAGGTCGGCATACGCCTGGTTGCGGACGAGCGCCGAGCCGTCGCGGGCGAGGACGGCGACGCCGTCGCTCATGCTCTCGATCACGGCCGTCAGCCTGCTACGCTCGCTCTTGCTCGCATGCCGTTCGAGTTCCAGCCGAAGGGCAGCCTCCTGGAGCTCGACCGAACGTGCCTCGAGGTCGTCGTTGGTGGCGTCCAGCTCCTCGATCGTGGCCCGGAGCTCGTCGTTCAGCCTGTCCAGCTGCCGTTGAGCCGCCCGGATCCGATCGCTGAGTCGCTCGAGCGTGGCCAGACCTTCCTCGGTCAGGACGATGTCCTCGTCCTGACCGGACGCCGAAGTGTCGATGCCTGCTGACGTTGGCGCCATCGGCTGAGCTACCGCCCGATCCGAGCCACGCGGCCCGCGGCGTTGAGCACCCTGCGGGCGACACGCGGCGAGACCCCGGAGATCGCCTCCAGCGTCGTGGCAAGGTCTTCCTCCGGCAGCGACCCGAAGAGCCTCAGTAGCCGGTCGATGCTCTCGTCCGGCAGCCGGCTGAGAACGCTGAAGCCGCGCGCGATCTCCGACGACTCGGCCCGCGCGATCAGCGTCACGGCTCGGTCGAACAGGCGCACGAACCCGAGCAGCTCCTGGAGCCAGTCGCGCAGCCGTGCCACTTCCCGGTCAGACCCGGTGGCCGCCGCCGTCTGAGCGAGCGCCAGGCATTGCTCGATCCGTGGCAGCACCGGATCGGCCTCGCGCTGCTTGCGTGCCTCCGCCACGCGCTGGAACCAGACCCAATGGTCGCCGACCACGGTGTACGCGGTGGCGCTCGGCCCGCGCCGTCCGACGCGGCGCGGATCCGCGACACGCGTCACGAGACCCCATGCCTCCGTCTCGTTGAGAGCCAGGCTTGCGGCGCGGTGGCTGATGTCCAGGGCCTGCCGCACCTCGCGCTCGGTGAGCGTGCCACCGTGGGCGAGCAGGTAACCGTGGACGCGCGCCACCGAAGGCTGGACGCCCCACGCGGCGCCCATCTCGCCCCAGGCATCCGCGAAGGCGAGCCGGATGCGTTCCGCCTCCGGGGATGAGCTCGCGTCCGTGGCGGGCGGCGGCTCGGCGAGTGTTGCAAGCATCGTGCCTGACGATACCAGCGGCGCGATCCGATGAGCGCGTCGGCGCAGCGAAGTCCGCCGGGCGCGCGTCGTTTGACACGGCTCCGCGGCGGCTCGCATACTCGGCCACAACCGAAGACGGGCGTCGATCGGGGCGAGTACCACGCGAGGCCGGAACAGAGACCCAGCGTCAGGTGGAAGCTGGGGCGACAACGAGTGGGAAATGGGCCCGGGAGCCCCCGGACCGAACGCGGCGCAAGCCGCCACTAGGCTCCGGCGCAGCGCGCCAGCGATATCAAGGCAGCACCGATCGGGCCACGGCCCCGTCGGCGAGCGCGGCAGCGTACGATCCCGCAGGATCGGCGACGCTCCGAATGCGGGTGGCACCGCGGAAGGATCGACCTTTCGTCCCGGGACGAGGTCGACCTTCGTGTTTTCAGGGGTCGGCGGGTCGCACCGCCGGACCGCCCAGGAGCCACCGCCATGACGTCCAGCCCCATCACTACCGACGAGCCGGCAGGCGCGGCTACGAACGCGCCGCAGGACCTGCCCGCGCCCATGGGAGAGCCGACCCGGCTGCCACGCATCGGAGCTGGCGACAGCGTTCGGCGCGCACTTGCCCGCATCGTCGACGGCGGGTCCCTCACCCCGGCGGAGGCGCAGCAGGCGATGGGCGACGTGATGGACGGGGAGGCGTCGCCCGCCCAGCTCGCCGGCGTCCTGGTGGCCCTGCGGATGCGTGGCGAGACCGTGGACGAGCTCGTGGGTTTTGCGCGGGCGATGCGTGACCGGGCCATCCCCGTCAGGTCGCCGGAAGGCGCCGTGGACACGTGTGGCACGGGCGGCGACGGACGCGGGACCTTCAACATCTCGACCGCGGCGGCGCTCGTCGTCGCAGCAGCCGGCGTGCCTGTCGCGAAGCATGGCAACCGGGCGATCACCTCGTCGGCGGGCAGCGCGGATGTCCTGGAGGCGCTCGGCGTGACGGTGCACCAGTCGCCCGACGAGGCGGCACGAGCGCTGGTGGACGTCAGGTTCGCCTTCCTGTTCGCGCCGGACCATCATCCGGCGATGCGCCACGCCGGGCCGACACGCCGCGAGATCGGCATCCGGACGGCTTTCAACCTGCTCGGTCCGCTCTGCAACCCGGCCGGTGTCCGGCGCCAGGTCGTGGGCTGCGCGGAGCCGGCGGCCGCCCATCTGCTGGCGGCCGCGCTGCAAGCCCTGGGCGCCGTGCGGGCTTCCGTGGTCCACGGCGACGGGCTCGACGAGCTGCCGCTCGACGGGAGCGGGATCATCC
>JACDBP010000039.1 GCA_013694835.1 Chloroflexota bacterium | reverse complement strand
GCGCTGGTCGCCGCACTGGAGGCCCAGCCGGACGGACGCGGCGTGATCGTCCTGATGTGCCACGAGGATCGCGGCCCGGTGGCCGACGTCCTGGCCGCGCGCGGCATCATGCCCACGGAAGCGGAAGGGCTCAGGGACCTCGTCGCCGGCGGCTGACGGGACGCGGGAACCGATCGATCTTGTATCCCTGGGCGAGCTGGCAACGTCGCCAGTGGATGCACCTCCGAACGCAGCCTCGCACGGCCGGATCGGCGGACGTCGGAGACCGCGCATGCCAAGGATGCATGTGGTGGATGTTCGCCGGACACATGCCAGATCCGGATGCTTGATCCAAGCGTGACGAGGCGCATCCGGCGAGCTGCCGCCTGCCGGCCGGTCACCGCATGGCTGATCGGCGAACCGCCCAGCGGCAAGGATGCACCCCGCGCATCCTTGTCATGCCATCGCACCGAATCGGCCGGATCACCGCCATCCCACGCATGGATGGCACGGAGTCCAGGTCGGGCGCCCTCCAGCAGACCCGCACCCTGCCGCGCACGTCGACCGGCCGGCTCTAGCCCTCGGGGATGTCGTACTCGCCGGGAGCGCCGATGGCCGTCCCCTCGCCGGGGGCGCGGTCGAGTGCCATCGCCTCGCGGTAGACGGCGGCGGTGTCGTCGGCGCAGATGACCACGAGGTCGCCCGGCTGACCCATGCGCAGGCCGGCCAGCGCGGCATCGAGCTCCTTCAGCACCAGCTCCACGGACTTGCAGCGGGCTCCCTTCGCCTGCGCTCGTTCGATGCCCTCGCGGACGTGGCTGGCGGTCTCGCCCGGCTTCCGTCCCCGCAGGTTCGTGTCCTCGCGGACGATCAGGTGGTCGAACGAGTGCGCCGCCACCTCGCCGTAGGACCGCTGGTCGTCGTCGCGACGGTCGCCGGGGATGCCGATGACACCGATCGCCCTTCGTGCCCGCGGAAGCGCCGCCACGCCGTTGCCCCCAGGTGACGCCGGGAGCCCGTTGGTGCGCCCCGGCTGAGCGCCCGTGACGGTGAGATCCACGAACTCGCCGAGCCGCCGCATGCCATCGACGTTGTGGCAGTAGTCGATGAGCACCTCGAAGCCCTTCACCTGGAGGCTGTTGAGGCGTCCCGGGGCCTGGAAGTACGAGGTCGTGAAGGTTCGCAGGCCCTGCCGGATGTCATGCAGGTGCGCACCGGAAGCCCACGCCGCAGCGGCCGCGGCTAGCGCGTTTGCCACGTTCATCCGTGCCCGACCGCCGAAGGTCGCCGGGATCAGGTGCGAGTAGATCAGGGGCATGGTTCGGGAGCCCTGGCGGAGCACCAGCAACTCACCGTCGGCGGTGTTCTGGACGCACATCGCGGCGCCGCCCCGGCCGAGGTGCCCGTCGACCCGGTCGTAGCCCTCCTGGCCCTTCTCGGTGTGCATCGAGAACAGCACGACCTGGCCGCGACAGTGGCGACCCATCCGCGCCACCAGCGGATCATCCGCATTGAGCACCGCGGAGCCCGACCGGGGCACGGCTTCGACGAGCACGCCCTTGACGCCGGCCAGCTGTGGCAGCGTGTCGATGCCGCCGAGCCCGAGGTGGTCGTCAGCGACGTTCGTCACGACCGCCACGTCGTTGCGGTCGTAGCCCAGTCCCTCGCGCAGGATGCCCCCGCGGGCGACCTCGAAGACCGCCGTGTCGACGCTGGGGTTCTGAAGCACCATCTGGGCCGACTTCGGCCCCGACATGTCGCCCTTCTTCGTCAGCCGCCCATCGATGACGATGCCGTCGGTCGTGGTCATGCCGACGCGCTTGCCCATCAGCTTCAGGATGTGGGCGATCATGCGCACCGTCGTGGTCTTCCCGTTGGTGCCTGTCACGCCCATGATCGGGATCCGGGCGTCGCTGCCGCGGGGGAAGAGCAGGTCGATGACCGGTCGCGCGACATACTGTGGTTCGCCGACCGTCGGGTGCGTGTGCATCCTGAATCCGGGAGCGGCATTGATCTCCACGATCGCGCCGCCCTGCCCTCGCACCGGGAAGGCGATGTCGGGCACGATGAAATCGATGCCGGCGACGTCCAGGCCGACGATGCGCGCGGCCGTTTCAGAGATCTCGACGTTCTCGGGGTGCGCCTCGGTGGTGCGGTCGATCGACGTCCCGCCGGTCGACATGTTGCCGGTCAGCGCGAGCTTGATCCAGGTGCCTTCGGGCGGCACCGCATCGAGCTCCCAGCCCTGCTTCCGGACGAGCTCCTCCGCCGCTTCATCAAGCTTGATCCGTGTCAGCACCTTCTCGTGGCCGATGCCGCGCCGCGGGTCATGGTTCTCGCGCTCCACGAGCTGGCGTACCGTCGAGGTCCCGTCGGCCGTGACGCTTGCGGGCACGCGCTCCGCGATCGCCGCGACCTTCCCGCCGATGACAAGGACGCGGTAGTCGTTGCCGTGCACGTAGCTCTCGACGACGATCGATCCGCCGCGGCTCTGCGCAAGGGCAAGCGGCCAGGCGCGCCGCACGTCGTCGGCGTTCTTGAGATCAAGGTTGACGCCACGCCCGTGGTTACCGTCGAGCGGCTTGATGACGACCGGGTAACCCATCCTGTCCGAGGCGGCGACGGCGTCCTCCACCCGACGGACGAGCTCCGAGCGCGGCACGGGCAAGCCGGCTGCCAGCAGCAGGCTGTTGGTGAGGCTCTTGTCGGATGCGATGTCGACCGCGATGGCGCCCGTGCGGCTGGTCATCGTGGCTCGGATGCGCTGCTGATGGATGCCCTGTCCGAGCTGCACCAGGCTGTGTCGGTCGAGCCGGATCCATGGGATGTCACGCGAGACGGCCTCGTCCACGAGCGCCTGCGTCGAAGGTCCGAACGCGCGACTCTCGGCGAGCAGGATCAGCCGCTCCATCTCCGCCCCGAAATCGATGGCGACCGACGGATCGTCCGGCGCGACGAGATGGTTGACCAGGGCGACGGCGATCCTGCCTGCCTCCAGCCCGACCTGTTCCTCGCCGTAGGAAAAGATGACGTTGTACCGGCCGTAGTCGCCCGTGGAGCGCGTCTTGCCGATGCGCGCCTCCGTGCCGGCCAGCATCTGCAGGTCGAGCGCCACGTGCTCGGCAACGTGACCCAGCCAGGTGCCCTCCTCCAGTCGGGAGATGAAGCCACCGCGACGGCCGAGCGAGCAGGCGTGCTCCTCGAGCGACGGCAGCAACCCCACGAGGGCCTCGGTGAACCCGGGCACCTTGTTGGTGGGGAACTCCTCCAGCACGCCGAGGTCCACCAGCATCCGGATCGCCGGGTTGCGGGCCCAATAGTTCGGGCCGCGCAGCACGCGGGTCTCCAGGATGCGCAGCGTCGGCAGCGGCCTCAGCTCGCCGGCCGCAACCGACAGATGGGATGCGCCGGACTGCTCGGCAGCCGCTGACGGCTCGGTCACTGGCGACTCCTTCCGGACGTCCCTTCGGCGAGGGGAAGTGCCTGGTTCAACCGGATGCGAGCGATTCGCCCCCGTCGAGCGCCCGGAGCACAGGCGTGGCGAGCCGGACTCGTCGACGGAGATCAAAGCGGTAGCCCGCCGGCAACGAGTGGAGGACCACGTTGCTGATCATGAGCGGCTTGTGGGCACGGACCTCCCAGGCATCGGTGTCCGACCCTGCACCGTCGAGAACGGTGACGCTGCGGCGGCCGATCACCTCCAGCACCATGTCCGGCCCGACCACGCCGGCGGTGTCCTCATCGACGCCGAGACCGAGCAGCGATGGGTTCTGGGCGATGATCGCCAGCAGCCTGCCGAGCCGGTTCCGCTGCTGGAAGTGCTGGTCCACGATGACGTTGGGCAACAAGCCCAGCCCCGCGGCCATCTGGACCATCCGCTGCTTCGGCGTGGAGCCGCTCGCCCCGAAGGCGACCATGTGGCTGCTCATCGCCGAGGCGCCCGCGCTCGTCCCGGCGACGACCGAACCTGCGCGATGACGCTCGGCGATCGCCGCGCCGAGGTTCGTGCCGCCGATGGTGGAGGAGAGACGCAGCTGATTGCCGCCGGTCATGAAGACGCCCGTCGATTCGCGGACCACTCGCGCGTTCGTCTCGTCGTTCGCCTGGGCGCGCGTCACGGCGTGGATCGGGGTCACTTGCTCGACACCCAGCTCGCCGAACACGCGCTTGTAGAGCTCGCCGGCCAGTGGGCCCAGTGATGAGGCCGAGCTGATGACGGCGACACGGGCGTCGGAGCCTCCCGCAAGCGCCACGAAGCGGCTCAGGATGACGCGCTCCCGGACCTTGTCCTCGGCGCCGCCGATGATGATGACGTGCCCTTCGGCCACAGACTTGACGGACCTCGCCTTTGATGTGTTCGGCGAAGGATACCGGACGCCTCCGGCCCGTGGCCCGGTTACCGCCAGATCGGGGCATGGTCGCGGCGGAAGAGCTCCGCCACCGATGCGAAATAGGCGTCGCCGCTCATGGCCGCGATCTGGTCCAATTGGCTGATGTGAAGGGAGTGGTAGTTCTCAGCGGTATTCGTCCGGTGGTACAGGCAGTAATAGCTGGTGTCGCCCGGCACCCTGTAAAGCATCACGTGCGCCTTGAGGGTCGTCAGCGCGCCCTCGAGGATGCGTCGCCCACCCGAGCTTCCCGTCAGCTTCCAGTACTCATAGAGCCCGTAGATCGCGAACATGAAGCCGTTCAGGACTC
The DNA here is from genome assembly GCA_013694835.1 of Chloroflexota bacterium. Lineage (GTDB taxonomy): Bacteria > Chloroflexota > Limnocylindria > Limnocylindrales > CSP1-4 > JACDBP01. Next base: position 1,182 of record JACDBP010000039.1, on the reverse strand, counting down.
GGTCAGGGTGGGCATTGACGGGGTACTCCTCGATCCACAGATACCGCCGGGCGCTGACGCGCGAAACCCACGGCCGATCGTCCGGTCCCGAGCGCCAGAAGCTCGCAAAGATCGCCTTCGCCCAGGCGAGGTAGTCCGCCTCTCCGGTGATTCGATGCATCCGGACGAACAGGGAGAGGATCATCCCCTGGGCCATGCCCGAGTACCACGGCGCGCGGAGCTCGTGTCGCGGATAGTCGAACTGGTAGGGCAGGAACAGCGCTCCGCCGGACTCTACGGCCAGGCTGCGGATCTTCGCCGCATACCGGCGGGCCCAATCAAGGTAACCGGCATCACCCGTCTTTCGGTAGGCGCTGAGGAGCCGGAAGGAATAGGAGGCCAGCTGCACCGGGTGGTAGTAGAGCCGCCCGTCCTCCCACTCCCGCATCGCGATGCCGTCCACATCGGTCGGTGTCCAGGAGAGCGGCAGCCCCGGGATCGGGTAGTTGTAGAACGGCAGCTCGGATGCCGGCAGGCGTGCGAGGGGAAAGCTCGAGCGCTGGAAGTCCAGCGCCCGGACGCGGCCGCTCGACCCACCCTCCGACCCCTCGGCGGCTCCGACGGTGCCGAGCATGACGACCGTCGTGACCAGAAGAGCGACGGTGGTCCGGCTACGAGTGGTGGCAGACCCAGCTCGGCGTGGTGTCGATATCTCGGCAGCCGTCGTCAAGCGAACCCCCAGTGCCATTTCGCTGTCCTTGTGTCGGGCTGCTCCGCCGCGCGAAGCGCGCCCTTCCGTTCCCGAGCGGGAACCGTGCCGAGCGTCCACGACTCACCGAGAGGATACGTCGGACGCTGGATGCTACTGACGTACGACGTTCGTGCTGTCGGTGATCGACATGAGCACCCCGGAGCGCAGGGGCTGGGCATTGCCGGTGACGGTCAGCCCGTCGATGTGGGCAAAGGTCAGGAGCGGCCCGGCGGCGACGGCGGTCGAGGTGTTGTTGGTGAACGTGATGTTGACGCGGCGGCGCAGCATCGTCACCTGCGCCGAGATGGGGTCGTTGGTGACCCTGTTACCGCTGACCACGATGTCCCTGACCGCGTTCGGCGCGACCCCTTCGGCGGCGAACATCAAGCCGGACCTGCCGGCCCCGCTGCCGTAGCCGTAGGACCCGACCGTGTTGTCCAGGAACCTGACGT
>JACDBP010000017.1 GCA_013694835.1 Chloroflexota bacterium | reverse complement strand
TCGCAGGACCCCCCGCTAGTTGGAAATGGTCAGCGCGGGCCGATCCGCACTGCGAACTGGTTCTGGTGATGGTGGGTCTTGCCCGACTGCGCCTGGGCGAAGTACGGGAAGTAGGGCCGGAAGTCCTTGTCGTTGCGGTTCACACCGTCGGTCAGGACGCCGATGAGGGCGGGGTTGAAGCTGAAGCTCGAGTCGGAGTCGTCGAGCGCCTCGTAGGCCGCACCGGCGACCGCCAGGAGCTCGATCTCCACGACGTCGTCGAACAATCGGCGACCGTTCGGGAAGCCGCAGGCATCGCCGCCGAGAACGCCGAGTCGGCTCGGGGTCGGCTTGCAGGTATCGCCCTTGATGGCGGTATTGATGCGCAGCATCTCTGATGGCACCACGCCGGCCGGGCGGTTGATGTTGAAGCCAGCCGGCAGTGTCATGGGGCCGCCGGCGGTCTCGATGGTGAAGGGGTTCTCGAGGACCATCCCCGTCAGGAAGATGTCGAAGATGTCACCGCGGCCGGTACGAGGTGTGCCGCTGACATAGTCGGTCTCGCAGTCGCCGCCGCTGTCGGGGAGCGGCACGCCGTAGAGCCCGCACAGCAGGTTGCCGATCTCGGGATCCTCGACGCTTTCCTGGAGCGCGCTGTAGACGCCGAGGTCCTGCGAGGGCGCGATCGAGTTGAAGGTGTCCTTGAGGCTCATCGGGAGGACGACCTCGTTCGTGAGCGGCATGCCCAGGCGCGAGATCTGGGTGTCAGTCTCGTCGCGGGTCGTGGACCAGACGCCGAGGACCGTCTCGGTACCGGCGGTGACGCGTGAGATCGGCACCTGGACCGCAAGAGTATGGACGTTGAAGCCCGACAGGGAATCCTGGGGCAGGTTCGCGCCGCCGCTGTAACCGATCGGCGGAGCCTGGCCACGAAGGGTCAGCAGGTCGAAGACCTGGAGATCGACGAAGAACGCGTCGTCCGTCTGCCCGCCGTAGACCTTGATCTGGTTGGCTCCGGTGCCCATGGTCCTGGTCGCCTGCAGCTCCAGCTCGCGGAAGTCGGGGACGGACTTGATGCCGACGTTGCTGGGTGCTGTCCGCATGTCGTCGATGAGAACGGTGGGCGTGCCGCCGTTGATGGTCTCGGTGACCGTGATCTTCTGCACCCGGTTCCAGTTCGGGTCGCCGAGGGTCGTCAGCGGACCGGTGTTGTAGAGGAACGTGTCCGGGTCCTTGATGACGGTCTCGCTCGTGAGCTCGTAGACGACCTCGGCGGCGGGATCGCCATCGTTCGAGACATTGATCTGGTAGCTGTACTCGTCGTTCCACTCCCAGTAGTTGGGTCCGCCCTCGGGTGCCTCGAACGGGATCCAGCTGGCGGCGAGCACGATGTGGTCCGGCTTGTTGGGCGGGATGAACGCGTAGGTATCGGTGTTGTCCCCGGTGGGATCCTTGGAGATGAGCGGCGCCTCGCGATGGCTGGAGGCGCCGGCGCTTCCTACCGCAGCGGCGGCGATGAGCAGCGCGCCGGCGACGGCGGCTGCTCGATGGGGCTTGGACACGAACTTGAGCTCCCTTCTCGTTCGGAGATGACCGGCGCCGGGGTCCCGGCTGCCGTGCCTCGATTCGCGCGATCGGCGTGTCGCGACTGCCGCCGACCGTTCTTGTGGGTTCTCTGCGTGGCGCCGGCTCCGATGGATGAACGGAGCGCGCGCGATGCGTCAGGACCCAGCCGGCCGCACCATCGCGGATGACCGGCCTTCGGTAGCATCAGGCTGCCGGCACGAACAAAGGGGGGCTCCATGACCTATGCCACGACCGTCGACGGTACTCGAAAGCTGCGCCTGGATGACGTCGATCCCGGGGACCACGGGGACCTCACGCCGGAGGCCGCGGAGGACCAGCTCGACGTGCTGTCCAAAGAGCTCCGAGAGCTTCAGGGGCTGATGTTCGCCGGCAAGGCCAGCGGTCTGCTCGTCGTGCTCCAGGGCATGGACGCGGCAGGCAAGGACGTGACGATCCAGAACGTGTTCCTCCTCGCCAATCCCGAGGCGATCCGGGTCAAGCACTTCGGTCAGATGACCGATGAAGAGGAGAAGCATCACTTCATCTGGCGCGCCGACGTCGAGTCACCTGCTCGCGGCGAGGTGGTCATCTTCGACCGCTCCTACTACGAGCAGCTGGTCTTGCCGCAGGTCGAGGGTGAGATCTCCGACGAAGATCTCGAGGTCCGGGTGGAGGATGTCATCGCCTTCGAGCGGCTGCTCCTGCACGGTGGGATCCTCGTCGAGAAGTTCTTCCTGCACGTGAGCCGGGATGAGCAGGAGCGTCGGCTCTGGGAGCGCATGGACCGCGAGCCGTGGCTGGCATCCGCCCGCGACTGGAAGGCCCGACGGGAATGGGACCGCTACATGGCCGCCTACGAGCACACGATGAGCGCGACCGCCACGCTGGAGGCCCCGTGGCACATCGTTTCCGCCGACCACCAGTGGTATCACAACCTGTCGGTCGCGGAAGCCCTGGCCGAGCGGCTTCGGTCGCACAAGGAGGCGTGGACCGAGGCGAGGGACCGTCATGGCGCCAAGAAGCGCGCCGAGGCCGAGGAGGAGGCGCCGGCCGGCAAAGGTCGGAACTAAGAGACCCGAGTCAACCGCCGGGCGGACGGTAGCGGATCGATCCGACCCGCCCGAGCGCTTCCAGCGTCTCCTCGACCGTCAGCAGGGCCGTGGTCTCGAGCTTCGAAAGCGCCCCGCCGCCACTGATCGCGATCGCGACGGCCGCTATCGACACGTTGTCCGGGGCCTCCCACAAGTTGTAACCGTCGTACTCTCCGAGCGCGTACCAGAAGCCGTGGAGCTTCCCCCCAACGGACTCGATGTAGGAACGCGCCGCCTCGCGCCGATCCTCCGGATGCTCGGCCAGTCGAGCCCAGGCCTCGGCGGTGTAGCTGAAGCGAGTCAGGTACATCGGCATCGGTCACCTCCTGTCGGTACGGGGTCGACGTGAGCGTCGACATGGTGGCACGGGACGCGCGCGCGGGTGATCCCGCTCAGTCGACCGGCGAGTTTCTCGAGGACTCTGGCGCGCTGACGGGCAGACGAGTGATCCTCCTGAGCCCACCGAGCGACGTCCCGACCTCCGGCAATAGCGGCGAGAGCATTGGCCCGAACGACCTCGTTAAGCCGTCCGGTCTCATGCTGAGCTGCCGCCAAGGCGATCCAGACGACATCGGCCTGCTCATCGTCCGAGAGCTCCTCGGCATATCTCTCCACGATCCGCCTCGTCGCCTCGGCGTCGTCGACCCTTTGCACGACCAGGTCGCGCCAGTCCGTGCGGATGTCCGCAGCAAGGTCGTCGGAGAAGACCCCAGGACCCCACGTCCCCACAGACGATCCTCCATCGGCCGCCGGGTTGTTCGCGGTAAGCAGGCGGCGGGTCGTGGCATCGGGTCCGCGCCGTGTCTCCCACGCCGCGCCGAGGTGGCCGTGTGGCGCCCCCGGACGGACTCGAACCGCCGACGCGCACCTTAGGACGGTGCCGCTCTATCCACTGAGCTACGGGGGCGCGGGCGGTCATCGTAACGCGCGTCCGGGAACCGTCCCGCCGCTCCGGGCGTTTCGGCTGCTACGATCGTGGAGCCACCGATGACCTCTCCTGGACCACTTCCCACCCTGCGCTTCTACGAGCGTGCCGACTGCGAGCTGTGCGATGACGCGCGGCGGGCGCTTCAGGCGGTGTTGGAGGAACGTGTGAAGTGCGGTGCGATGGTGCCCAAAGTCCATGCCATCGACGTCGCCCGCGACGCTGAGACGGAGCGCGCGTTCGGCTATCGCGTCCCGGTGCTGGTCCTCGAGGGACGCGAGCTCTCGCTGGCGATGGGCCAGCGAGCGATCCGCCGGTTCCTCGTGGATACGCTCGACGCCCGCCTGGCCTGAAATGGGTGAGCTGACGATCGCGGCGGCCGTCATCGCGGGACTCGTCTCGTTCCTCTCGCCGTGCGTGTTGCCGGTCGTGCCCGCGTACCTGGGTCAGCTCGGCGCCATCGCCGTCTCCCAGCGGACAGTGGCGCTGCAGGCCGCGATGGCCAGCGCCGGGGCGACGTCCGGCACCACCTCGGTCGTCACGCCCCCGCCCTCGTCCGTGGCCGCCCGCCGGCGACAGGTCCTCCCGCACGCGCTGCTCTTCGTGCTCGGCTTCGGCGGCGTGTTCACGATCCTCGGCACGGCCGCCCAGTACGCGTTCCAGGGGCTCACGCCGCAGCAGCTCGACGTCGTCCGCTTCGTCGGCGGGGCCATCCTGGTCGTCCTCGGGCTGAACCTTGCGGGCGTCCTCCGCCTGGGCGCGCTGATGCGCACCTGGCGCCCACTGGACGAACGGGCGCGGCGCTCTGGGCGCCCGAGCGGTGCCACGAATGCGTTAGGTGCATTCGGCCTGGGTGCCGTCTTTGGTTTCGGCTGGACACCCTGCGTCGGACCCACCCTCGGTGCGATCTTCGCGCTTTCGGCAGGCGGTCCCAGCACGCAGGCGGCCGTGCTGTTCACGGCCTACTCGCTCGGCCTCGGCATCCCGTTCGTGCTGCTCGCGCTGGCCCTCGACCGCGCTCCGGCGATCACCCGGCCGCTGCTGCGGCACGGCCGCCTCATCGAGATCGTCGGCGGCCTCCTCGTGGTGGTCATCGGCTTGGCGGTCATGTTCGACTGGTTGACGTTCATCGCCGCCCGATTCAGCTTCCTGACGCCACGGGTCTGATGGCGTCGGCTACCGACCCTGCCCTGGAGATCGATGCCCGCCGGCCGCGCCGTGGGATCGGCCCGTTCTCGGTGCGCCACCTCCTGACCATCCTCGGCGTCCTGGTCGGCGCGGGGCTGGTGCTCACGATCGTCACGATGCCGATCGACGTGGCCCCACCGCCCACCGCCCGTCCCGGCTCGAGCCAGTTCCTCATCGCTGCGCCGACAGCAGGGCTGCGCGTCGGCGACCTGGCCCCGGAGCTGGCGGGAACGGTCGATGGCAGATCCGTGGAGCTGGTGGACCTCGACGAGCGGCCCGTTCGCCTCGCCGATCTCCGGGGTCGACCGGTCTGGATCAACTTCTGGGCGACGTGGTGCCCACCCTGCCAGGAGGAGGTACCGGTCGTTCGGGCGGTCTTCGAGCGGCATCGGGTCGAGGGGCTCGTGGTGCTCGGCATCAGCGTCCAGGAGACCTCGCCGGAGGACGTGCGTGCGTACGCCTCCAGGTACGAGCTCGCCTACACGATCGGCTTCGATGCTACGTCGGCGATCTTCAAGACCTACCGGATCTTCGGGCTGCCGACACACCTCTTCCTGGACCGGGACGGGGTCATCCGCAGGGTGGTGAACGGCCCGATCACGGAGGCCGAAGCCGAGGCCATCATCGGCCCGCTCCTCGAGGCCCGCTGATCGGTCTTGGAGGTCAGATCGAGGGTTCGAAGCGGAAGCGGTCGCGGTCTCGCGTGATCGCGCCGACCGGACGCAGCGGCTCGTGCGAGAGGACGATCGTCCACGCCTCGTCCGCGGCCTGGGCGAACAGCGAGGCCTTGACCTCCACGCTGGTGAGCGGGAAGTCGTCGAACGACGGCACCCAACGCGGGTTCGCCGACCATGGCCTCATGCACAGGTCGCCGAAGAACCCGAGGGTCCGGACCGCCCCCCGGACGACGATCGCCTGGTGCCCACCGGAATGGCCGCCCGTCCGCACCACGCTCACCCCCGGCATCACCTCCGCGGTATCCTCTGCCGCGCCCTCGAGTCCCCATGCCTCCGCCAGGCGCAGCTCCGGCTGGTCGTAGGAGGCCTGGAGCCGCGGGTTCGATCCCAGCGCGAACTCCCACTCGGTTCGCTGGGCGACCACCCGCGCTCTCGGGAAGGCTCTCGCGCCGGCAGCGTCGACGAGACCGCCCGCATGGTCGAAGTGGAGGTGGGAGAGCGCGACCAGGTCGACCGTTTCCGGGTCGAAGCCGGCTGTCCGCAGCGCCGGCAGGATCGGCTCGCCGTGCACGCCTCGCTGCTGACGGTGGTGGTCGTCGTAGCGCTCGCCGATGCCGGTCTCCACGAGCACCCGGCCCGCAGGCGTATCGACGAGGAGGCAGTTGAGCGCTTGGGTGAGGGTCTGGTCAGGGTTGAGCTCGGCCTCGACGAGCCGCTGCCACATCGTCCGTGGTACGGGCCCGAAGACCGTTCCTGCATCCGACATGAACGTGCCGGCCTGGACGAGCGCCACGCGCACTCCTCCCCCCAGCTCCGTGTCCCAGTCGACGTTCGGTGTCAGTCCCGGCATCGGCGAAGAGTACCGAACCGCTCACGGCGCGTTTCCGCGGCCGGATGGGGGCCCTTCCCACCACGTACGGAACTGGTTCTTGGTATCCAGGAGATCGCGGCGCGACCCCGTTGCCCCGCCCGCCAGGAGAACCCGGTTTGTGCTCACGAGACCGCCATCGAACGCTTCCGGAACTGATCCATGGCGTTCAGGCCGGGGACAGC
>JACDBP010000016.1 GCA_013694835.1 Chloroflexota bacterium | reverse complement strand
GGACGACAGCGCGCGGTTGAGCGCAGGCGTACCAGCCTGGATCGCGCGTGCCCGCGGGTGACGGTTCGGAGCAAGGGCTCGTGCAGCGGGCCAGGGACGGCGACCACGACGCCTTCTCGGCTCTGGTCGTGCCCGAGCTCAGGCGGCTGCACGGGCTCGCCGGCCTCATCCTCAGGGATCCCAGCCGGGCGGAGGACGCCCTTCAGGAGGCGCTGTTTCGGGCGTGGCGCGATCCTGCCTGCCGGCCGGGACGCTCGTCTACGAGTACCTCGTTCCCCTGGAGGGCGGAGCCGTACTGCGCGTCACCACGGACTCGATCGAGGGCGATCACGCGGAGGAGCGGCGGGTGCTCGACCTGATGATGAAGACGATCGACTTCAGCTTCTCAGTGATCCGGCCATTGATCACGACTCAAGCGGGCGCTCAGGCTGGGGCGTCCCCACGAGCCTTCGGGGGCCGGGCGTCGGCTCGTACGGTATCGGACCAAGCGTCCGGGCAAATCGCCGCGTCGATTTCCCGGGAACGTGCCTCCGGCGGCTGGGGGCTCCCTGGCGGCTGAGGGATGGACAGTCGGCGTATCCTCACGATCTGGGGGAGAGCAAGGCCACCTGGAGTCGAGATGCTCAAGGACAGCCGCGTGGCGGCGGTCGTCGCCACAGCCGACCTGGAACGCGCGCGCCGCTTCTACACCGAAACGCTCGGGCTTGGCGTGATGTCCGAGGATCCCGCCGGCATCGTCTTCACGGCCGGCGCCGGCACCGCGATCCTGGTGTACCTCCGGCCAGAGCACAGTCCGGCGCCGCAGACGATCGCAACCTTCGAGGTCGATGACGTCGCGCAGATGGTCCGCGACCTGGAGGCGAAGGGCGTCCGATTCGAGGACTACGACATGCCTGGCATCAAGACCGTCGACCACGTTGCCGATCTGGGTGGGCAGAAGGCCGCCTGGTTCACCGACCCGGACGGGAACATCATCGCCATCGGCACCATGTAGCCGGAGGCGATCCGGGCCGGGAGCCCGGGCGCCCGCGACCTCGCCCCAGGACACTCGGGCGCCAGTCACTGTGGCCGATGCTATCCTTCTTCGCGGCCCGCGCCACGCGGATCGAGCCGCCATCGGCGGCCCTTTCACTCCGGCGTAGCTCAGTGGTAGAGCGGGCGGCTGTTAACCGCCATGTCGTAGGTTCGAATCCTACCGCCGGAGCCAGCTTCCACCCTTGACTGGCTCGGTCTCGCCTGGCGAGGCCGGCCTGCGGCACCACAGAGAGTCCATCCGACCATGAACCAGACCGTGGTCGTGGAGAGTTCGCCGGGTGCCGCATCTCCCGCGACTCCATCCGGCGCCGCCGACCCGGGTACCGGACACCTTGGCGGCCGAGGCCGGAGTTCTGCCCAGCGACTACTGAGGCTGAGCCGACCGACTGCTCCACCTGAAGCTCAATCGCTGCGGGGGAGGTCGCGTGCGGTCAGCTCCCAGCTCCGGGGGCGGGGGAGGGCGAGCCACTCGGCGCGCAGGATGCCCATCCTGTGGACGTCCAGGTACTCACCGCGGGCGAAATGAGCGCGTCGGAGCGTACCCTCGAGCGTGAAACCCGACTTCAGATACGAGCGCTGGCCGCGCTCGTTGCCTGCATAGACATCCAGCCAGACCCGCTCGAGACGCAACTCGCCGAAAGCAAAGTCGAGCAACGCATTCATGGCGTCCGTGCCATAGCCCTTGCCCCAGAGGGGCTTCTCGCCGATGGCGACCCCGACACCGGCGTTTCCGTTCACGTGATCGACCTCGTGCAGCGCGATGCTGCCGATCGGACGATCGTCCGAGAGCCGGCACATCACGAAGTGGAAGGTGTCCTTGCCGTGGCTCTCCAGCATCCGCTCCACCCAGCGCTCCTCCGCCGCACGACCGATCGGTGACCGCAGCGCGAGGAACGCGGCGGTCTCGGCGTCGTTGAGCCAGCCAAGGAACAGGTCGATGTCGGTCGGTTCACTCGGGCGCAGCCAGACGCGCTCCCCGCGGATCATCGGGTGGTGGCCGCCGCTCGCGGGCTCCATCGTTGCCGCTCCTCGTCGTGACTGGGCCGTGACGTGACTGCAAGGGCCTGACAGGGCACACGTAGCGTGCCTGCAGGGCGCGTGGCCGCAGTCTACGCGGCGTCGCACGGGCGGCGTCGCTGGCGCGTGCGGCTATGGAGGCATCGATGACCTACGATGAGGAACGGATCGTGACCCGGTCCGACGAGACACGCGTGACCCCAGCCGTGCCGGTTGCGCCCGCCGCGCCGCCGGTCATGCCCGCTGTGCCCGCCACGCACGGCAGCGGCTACGGCACGACCGTGACCCAGGAACGAGCGGTCCGCCGCGCCGGGACCGGTGCGACGATCGAGCGGTTGGTGGTGTTCGTTCTCGGACTGGTCATGCTGCTGATCGGCTTGCGGGTGGTGCTGCTCCTGCTGAACGCGCGGGAGGGCAACGACCTGGTGAGCAGCATCTACAACATCAGCGAACCGTTCGTGGCACCGTTCCGGGGCATCCTCGGTCAGGAGGCCATCAGCCGCGGTGGCACGTACTTGGACGGAGCGGCCCTCGTGGCGATGGTCGGCTGGCTCATCGTGGCCGGCGTGATCCTTGCGTTGCTTCGGGTGTTCCGCCGCGAGCCCTGACGGCGCCAGGTCGGCAGGCCGGGAGTCCAGCGACCGCGTATCATGGCCACGGGATGGCGCCGGATGGCGCCAGACCAACGAATGGAGAACCACGGTGACCGCGACTGGCCTGTCATCCACACCCGAGGAATACAGGCAGCGGCTCGCAGAGCAGCCTGACGATCAGATCGACGCCTGGAGCGGCGAGCTGATGCGCGACCTTTCGATCCGCCGCGGCGTCGCCAGGGTGCTCGAGGAGTTTCGCCGCGCGACCGGCTACGACGACCGTCAGCTCGAACGACTCTATGCGAACGGCGGCGGACCACCCGCGACGGCCGGGAGGACCGAGGACGGTCGATTGCTCGTCCCCGCCATCGCCCTCCATTGCTTCGTGACGGGTCTGCGCCGCCAGGCGCCGGATGCCCGGGCGAAGCTGAGCGCATTCCTTATCGGGAACTTCCACGAGATCGTCTACCTCTGATCTGAACGGCCCGGCCCGTCTCGCCATGAGGTCGGAGCCGGGCGAGCCGAAACCGCGCCGTTCGGCGTCTCGACTTGACGCGCTCGCCATCCTTCACCCCTTCCCGTCGATCCTGAACGCGGCGCTTGTCGCCGCCATCGTCCTCATTTCTGGCGGATCCGCCACCGCAGCCGCGACGCTTGCGGGGGCGATGGTTACGATCCAGTTCTCGATCGGCGTGACGAATGACCTCGCCGATGAGCCGGCGGACCGGAGGGGTCGGCCACGCAAGCCGCTGGTACGCGGCGACATCAGGCGCGGGACGGCTATGGCCCTGGCGATCGCGCTTGGGACCGGGGGGCTGGGACTGGCAGCTTCCTGGGGCCCGATCGAACTCGCCCTGCTCGCCGCGATGTACGGGTGCGGGCTCGCCTACGATCTCGGGTTGAAGCGGCGGGGCCTCGGCTGGTTGGCTTACGCCGTCGCGTTTCCGCTCCTGCCGGCATACGCCTGGTTCGGGGCTACAGGGGAGTGGCCGCCACGGTACGAGGTGTTGCTCCCGCTCGCGGCGCTGGCCGGACCCGCCTTGGCGATCGCCAACGGACTGGTCGACCATGACCGCGACACGGCGGCCGGGGAGCGCACGCTCGTCGTGCGGCTCGGCCGCCGTCGTGCACTGTTGATCATGGCGACACTGCTCCTGGTCATCCACGTCGCGGCATCGCTGACCCTGGCTCCAGCATCGGTACTGACACTGGTTTCCACCGGCGGATCGGCGCTGCTCGCGGCCCTGGGCGTCGTGTTCTCCAGGGGGGCCGCTGCACCGACGCGTGAACGAGGGTGGCAGCTGCAGGCCGTGTCGATCGCGCTCCTGGCGACGGCGTGGTTCACGGCCGCCGTGCTGCAGGGTCGGCCGTCGGGCTAGGGAGCGCTCGGCGCCCGGTCCTTAGCGGCGTCCGGAGCGTTCCGGGGGTCGAACCGTGGTGATCACGTTCTCCAATCGAAGCTTCGCGATCGTCAGGTACTTGGCAAGGTTCCCACGATCCACGTCGTCGATCGCTGCGGCATCGGTCGATCGTAAGACCCGGATGAGCTCAGCGAGCGCTTGGTTGAGGTGGTCCTTCGCGACGACCAGCGCGTCCTCCCTGAGCGGGCCATCGGCCAGCTCTTCATCGGCCAGTACGACGGGCTCCGGGCGGGCTGCCTCTCCACGGTCCTGCGATAGAGGCTCGTCGTGCTCGGATGGTTGCCGGCGACGGCGCCCCTTTTCGATCTTTTCGCGCAACTTGACCAGACTGAGCTCTCCGCTCGCCACCTGCTCGGCGAGTCGGCGCCGCTTCTTGGGGTCGTCGACCTTCAGGAGCTCGTAGGCGTGTGACAGCGTGTCTTTGCGCAAAGACACGAGCTGCTTCACTTCGGCGGGAGCGTCGGCGAGTCGCAGCCGGTTCTCGATGTAACCCTTGTCCTTGCCGAGCTTCTGTGCCAGCTTCCGGATGCTGTAGCCGTGCTCGTGTGTCATCCGGTCATACATCAGCGCCTCGTCAAGGGGAGAGAGGTCTTCGCGCTGGAGGTTCTCGATGATGGCGATCTCGAGTGCAGTGTCATCGTCGATGTCCTCGATCATCGCTGGCACGTCGTCGAGGCCAGCGATGTGCGCCGCACGCCAACGACGTTCGCCGGCGATCAGCTGGTACCGACCAGCATCGCGTGGACGAACGAGGATGGGCTGGAGGACGCCGTGCTCGCGGATAGATGCCGCGAGCTCCTGGAGCGAGTCCTCGTCGAAGGTCAGTCGCGGCTGGTCCGGGTTGGAGTCGATCCGCTCCAGCGGGATGTTGCGAACGCCCTTGGCGCGAGACGATGTCCCCTCGGGCGACAGAAGGCTGATCACTGAAGGGGAGAGCTCGCGCTCCTCCGAGAGACGTCGCGCGGCGGTTGCGCGAAAGTCGGGTCGGCTAGGCAAGGTCGATCACCTCCTGGGCGAGGCCGCGATAGGTTCGAGCCGCATCCGAGTTCGTGGCATACGCCGTCACCGGGCGACCGGCAAGTGGCGCCTCCCCGAGCTTGACGGTCTGTTTGACCATGCTCTTGAAGATGTGGTGGTCACCCATCTCGCGCAGCTCGTCGAGCATCTCGCGGCCGAGGATGGTGCGCCTGTCGTAGAACGTGGGCAGCAGGCCCATCACCCGCAGATCGGGATTGAGTCCCTTGTTGCGGATCTGGTTGATGACCTTCACCAGCGCGGACAGGCCCTTCAGGGCGTAGTACTGCGTCTGGACCGGGATGATCACGTGGGTCGCGGCGACCAAGCCGTTGATCGTGAGCAGGCCCAGCGTTGGTGGGCAGTCGATCAGGATGTAGTCGTAGTGATCGTGCGCCCAGCCCGCAAGGGCCTCGCGCAGCGCATGCTCACGACCGATGGAGGTGAAGAGTTCCACCTCGGTCGAGGCCAGCTCAAGGGTCGACGGCGCGACATCGATGCCGCTGGTCTGGGTCGGGATGACGATCTCCTCGATCGTCGACCCTCCGTCGACCAGCACATCAGCCATCGACCGATCCACCGTACCGAGGTTGATGCCAAGCCCCACCGTCAGGTTCGCCTGCGCATCCATGTCGACGCACAGCAGATGAAACCCCTGTTCGGCGAGTGAGCCCGCCAGGTTGATCGCGGTCGTAGTCTTGCCGACTCCGCCCTTCTGGTTGGCGATCGCGATCACGTTGGCCACGGCGGCATCACCTCGCTGGATAGCGTCCCGTTGTCGGATCCGACCGGGCTGCGTCCAATCTACCTGATGCCGCAACCGACGCTCCACGGGGTTATCCACAGCGAGACCGAGTTGTTCACCGATTCTGTGGATACGAGTCACATCGTCGGTAGGCCCGGGACGGAGGCTCGGGACCGCCACCGCTGGTAGCATTGCCCGCCGAAACGGGGTGATGGAGGCGCTAGGGGAGGTCGGCGTGACGCAGCGGGACCGGCTGGAAGAGCTGGATGCGCTGCGGGAAGCGTCAAAGACCGGCGGCGGCGAGGCGAGGATCGCGCAGCAGCGAGCGCGTGGCAAGCTCACCGCTCGCGACCGGATCGAATTGCTGATGGACCCTGGATCCTTCGCCGAGTTCGACGCCTTCGTCGTCCACCGGTCGAGCGACTTCGGCATGGCCGACGAGCGTTACCTCGGCGACGGCGTGGTGACCGGTCACGGCACGATCGGCGGCAGGCTGGTCTTCGTCTTCAGCCAGGACTTCACGGTCTTTGGCGGTTCGCTGTCCGAGGCCCACGCGGAAAAGATCTGCAAGATGATGGATCTCGCCATGAAGGTCGGTGCTCCGGTGGTCGGCATGAACGACTCCGGCGGGGCGCGCATCCAGGAGGGCGTGGTGTCGCTGGGCGGGTACGCCGACATCTTCCTGCGCAACACGCTCGCGTCGGGCGTCATCCCGCAGCTGTCGCTGATCCTCGGGCCGTGTGCCGGGGGCGCGGTCTACTCGCCGGCGATCACGGACGTGACGATCATGGTCCAGGGCACGAGCTACATGTTCGTCACAGGGCCTGACGTCGTCCGCGCTGTCACCCATGAGGACGTCGATCGCGAACGGTTGGGCGGGGGCATCACCCACACCACCATCAGCGGAGTAGCGCATATCGCGGCTGCTGACGAGGCCGAGGCCATCGACTACGCCCGTCGCATCCTTGCCTTCCTACCGCAGAACAATCTCGAGGACCCGCCGTTCGTCGGCAGCGACGACCCTGTCGATCGCGCGGACATCGCACTCGACGCCGTCATCCCTGACGAGCCGTCGCAGCCGTACGACATGCACCTGGTGATTCGGGGCATCGTCGACGACGGCGCCTTCCTGGAACTGCAACCGGCATGGGCCGGCAACATCCTCGTCGGCTTCGCACGGGTGGGCGGTCGGAGTATCGGCGTCGTCGCACAGCAGCCGGCCGTTCTGGCGGGCGCCCTTGACATCGACGCCTCCGACAAGGCTGCTCGGTTCGTCCGCTTCTGCGATTGCTTCAACGTCCCTCTGCTCACCTTGGTGGACGTACCAGGGTTCCTCCCGGGTGTTGCGCAAGAACACGGCGGCATCATCCGCCATGGTGCAAAGCTGCTCTACGCCTACTGCGAGGCGACGGTGCCCAAGATCACCGTCATCACCCGCAAGGCATACGGCGGCGCATATGACGTGATGAGCAGCAAGCACATCCGCGGTGATGTCAACCTTGCCTGGCCCAGTGCCCAGATCGCGGTGATGGGAGTCGAGGGTGCGGTCAACATCATCTTTCGCGACCGGATCGACGAGGCCGACGATCGCGATGCCGAACGGCGACGCTTGACTGAGGAATACGAGACCAGGTTCGCCAACCCCTACGTGGCGGCGGGCCGAGGATACGTAGATGACGTGATTCGACCGTCCGAGACTCGCAGCCGCGTCGCGGCAGCTCTGGCGATGCTGTCCACGAAGCGAGAACGGAATCCAGCCAAGAAGCACGGCAACATGCCGCTTTGACGTGGCGAGGCGCGGAACGTCTGTGCACAAAGACAGCGACGCCGGGGTGACGTCTCCGCTGTTTCGGCGGTTGTTGGTCGCCAACCGTGGCGAGATCGCGCTGCGCGTGATCCGCGCCTGTCGCGAATTGCAGATCGAGACGATTGCCGTCTACAGCGACGCCGACACCACCGCGCCCCACGTCCTGGCAGCCGACGTTGCGATCAGGCTCGGTCCGGCTTCGCCGGCTGAAAGCTACCTCGACGGCCCCGCCATCGTCGCCGCGGCCCGTCGCACCGGTGCCGAGGCGATCCACCCCGGCTATGGCTTCCTATCGGAACGGGCCGCGTTCGCGGAAGAGTGCGCCGCGGCCGGCTTGGTGTTCATCGGCCCCGAGCCCCGCACCCTTGCCGGACTCGGTGACAAGCTGGCAGCGCGCCGGACCGCGCGCGACGCAGGCGTCGCGATCGTCCCGGGCACCTTCGAACCCGCCCCTGTCGACAGGTCGGGAACGGATACGAGGTCCGCGGAAGAGGCCGATGCCATCGGCTGGCCGCTGCTGGTAAAGGCGGCGGCGGGTGGGGGAGGGCGCGGCATGCGTCGGGTGGAGCAGGTTGAGGATCTGCCCGCGGCTCTGCTCGCCGCGTCGCAGGAGGCGAGCACCGCATTCGGCGATGGCGCAGTCTACCTCGAGCGATACGTGGAGGCCGGGCGGCACGTGGAGGTGCAGCTGCTGGGCGA
>JACDBP010000384.1 GCA_013694835.1 Chloroflexota bacterium | reverse complement strand
CCGTCGCGTTCGGGTCAGCGCGTTCATCTCTCTCCCTCACGGATCACGCCGGTTCGACCCGGCGAGCAACCCAGGGCGCCATCATGCGCCTCGGCGTCAAGCAACGAACGTCGGCTTGCAGCGACACGCCCATGGGGTCGGACCGCCAACTCCGCCGATCTCCCCACCGATGTCGCGTATGGTCGAACTCACTCCCCCTCAGGGTCAAGCAGCTTGCCCGCTCCGACGATCTCGCGCACCCTGGCCGCCGCGTCACCGATCTCGCGCAGGTACCCGTTGAGCTCGACCATCATGGCGCCCGCCCGCTGTTCGTCGGGGACCATGGGCAGGTTGATGAGCACGTTCGCTCCGGCTCCGCGCGCCGCAGCTTCCGCTAGCAGGGCGGCCACATGGAGATCGCTCGCTGCATTGAGGTTGCTGCGGCCAGCAAGGGCCTCGATCTCCTGGAGCAGGGCGACGCTCTCGCGCACGACATCCAGCGGGACCTCCGAGGCGCCGAGCGCCGCGGTCCCGATCGCCGCGTCGCGTTCGGCCTGCGCCTCCGGCGTATCACGGGACAGCTTCATCGCAGCACCGAACGCCTGGTAGGCGGTCGCGTCCTCGTCCGCCAGGGCAAGCATCCTGGTCCGCGCGCGCGTGCCCGCCTCGAGCGCGCGCGCGATGGTCTGCTCGTATGCCGCGTACTTCGGGCGCCCGCTGGACAGGCCCGCGACCATCGCCAGGAGACTGCCGGCAAGGCTGGCCGCGACCGCCGAGGCGCTGCCCCCGCCTGGGACGGGCTCCGCGGACGCGAGACGCGTCGTGAACTCGTCGAGCGTCAGCCTGCTGTACGTCTCGTCGGGCATGGGCTCGATTGTCGCACGGCGCCCGCCGAGCACAGGCGGTGCTCGCCAAGCTCAGACGTTGGTCGCCAGGTCAGGCGGCCCGGCCGAGTGCGCTCAGTTCCGGATCGATAGCCTCGATGACCCAGCGTCGGCGGCGATGCTGGTATGCCAGCGCCATCCGAGTGTCCGGCGTCCGGACCTCGAAGATGGTGCGCGGACCGGCAGCTACGGGATAGCCCCGGCTCTCATCCCGGATGCGTTCGACACGAACGACTGGCACGCTCGACTCCGCCATCCGGATACTGCGTGGCCGTCCATCGAACCAGTCGCAGCGGACGCGGACCTCCATCGGAGTGATGCGGATCATCGCCATGAAACGGCCTCCTTCGGGGAGCCTTGGCGCTCTCTCCGTGCCCGGCACGTCGGCGACGAGAGAACATCTGTTCTATAGGCTCGTCACCGTAATCGAACAGATGTTCTGGTGTCAAGCGCTCGTTTTGGTGGATATCGGGCGCCGGTCGTGCCACCTTGTCTGGCACGCGACCCTCAGCCCACCTCGTCGCTCGGCGGACCCGGTCGGCCGACTCGGCGAGCCTCGGGCGCGTTCAGGTGGTCACGTTCGAACGGCTCGGGAACGCTGGGACCCTGACCACGGCGCCGCACGAGCCGTGCGCGGGTGATGGCCCGCGGGCCGAATCGCTCGCGGATCCGATCCGCCGCCTCGACCGCCCGGCGCAGCCGCTCGTCGTCCCCCCCGAACAGCGACAGCTGCTCCCTCTCCGTCAGATGACTGGCAGCCACGCCGATGAGCCGGACATGGATCCCACGCGCCTCCGGGCGGGCGAGTGCGACAGCCACGCGCCAGATGCGGTCGGTCAGGTCGGTCGGTCGGTCGAGCGTCCGCTGACGGGTGATCGTCACGAAATCGGAGTCGCGCAGCTTGATGGCGATCGTGCCGGCCTTGACGCCGCCACGCCGCAGGCGCCCGGAGACGCCCTCGGAGAGGCCCAGCAACGTGCGTTCGATCGTCTCCCAGTCGTTCGTGTCCAGGTCGAAGGTGTGCTCGTGGCTGACCGACTTCGCGGCCTCGCCGTCACCGACCGGCGTCGGGTCGACGCCACGTGCGCGGGCCAGCAGCAGCGGCCCGTGGACACCGAAACGCCGTCGGAGGAGGTCCTCGGGCAGCGCCGCGAGCTCGCCGATCGTCTCCACGCCGTACTCGGCGAGCACGACCCGGGTCTTGGCTCCGACACCCCACAGCCGGAAGATCGGCAACGGCGCCAGAAACGCCTCCTCGGTCCCGGCCGGCACCACCACCAGCCCGTCCGGCTTGCGCAGCTCGGAGGCGATCTTCGCCACCAGCCGGGTCCGCGCCACGCCGACCGAGGCGGTCAGGTCCAGCTCGCCGCTGATGGCGTCCTTGATCCGCCGGGCGATCATCTCGGCGGTCCCGAACAGCGCCTCCGAGCCGGCCACGTCCAGGAACGCTTCGTCGATCGAGATCTGCTCGACTCGCGGCGTGAACCGCCGCAGGATGACCATCACGTCGTGGCTGACGCGGCCGTACTTTGCGCCGTCCACCGGCACGAATACGCCCTGCGGACAGAGCGCGCCTGCGGTCCGCAGCGGCATCGCTGAGCGCACCCCGAATGCTCGCGCCTCGTAGGAGGCGGCGCTGACGACGCCCCGGTCGTTCGGACCACCGCCGCCGACGATGACCGGTCTACCGCGCAGCTCGGGTCGGTCGCGCTGCTCCACGGCGGCGAAGAACGCGTCGAGGTCGACATGGAGGATCGTCGCCCGGTCCGGCATGGCGGCATGATGCGCACCGCGGGAAGCCCCGTGCGCGATCATGCCGGCGGTGCCGCCAGACACTGCCACCGGATCGTGCCGGTCAGGTCGGCGGGCTCGTCTTCGGTGCCCTGCGCAGGAACCTCCGCGCGAACCACGAAGAGCCGGATCGCGCCGCTCGAGCCATCCGCGCTGACTGGAACGGCGCTGTCGATCGGCTGGACCGCCTCCTCGCCCGTCCATCGATAGGCGGCCCTGGGGGTCTCGACCGTCGTCCGCGGGGCCAGCAGGTAGACCGTGAGGTTGGCAGCCCCGTCCTCGTACGGCAGGCCGCTCACCCGCACCTGGGCGATGCGCGTCCGCCCGGCGGCCCAATCGCACGCTGCCTCCCCTTCGACCGTGCCCTGGATCCCGCTGAGGGTGACCGCGTAGGTGCCCGGCACCGTGATCGCAGGCGTGGCGGAAGGCCCGAACGGAAGGGCTGCGAAGAATCCCACGACAAGTCCGATCATCGCCATCAGCGGCACCGGCTGCCCAGCGGCCCACTGCAGCAGCCCGTAGGCGGCGCCCACGACGAGGACCCCCACGAAGACGATGACCACGAACCCGGCGATGGATCCCTGGCCGGGCGGGAGCGACCGTGCGTAGTGCAGGAGCAGACCGACAACCGCCCCGAGGACGGTCGTCGCGGCCACGATGGTCAGGTCACGACGGTCGAACGAACGCGGCCGCGGCCCTACCGCCTCCGGCGTTTGCCGCCGGAGCTGGTCCATGTCAGCCCTTCGGCTCCACCGCGATGGTGACCTCGGGGGTCATCCCGGCGTGCACCCGGATCGCGACCTTGTACGTGCCCAGGGTCTTCAGCGGCTCATCCAGATCGACCTTGTGTCGGTCGACCACGATGCCCCGTCGGCCGAGCGCGTCCGCGATGTCCTTGGCGGTGATCGAGCCGTAGAGCTTGCCACCCTCGCCGACCTTGACGCCCATCGTGAGCGTCGTGCTGGAGATTCGCTGAGCAGCGATCTCCGCCTCGGCGCGCTCACGCTGACGCTTGTCCTCGCGACTCGCGATGTCGTGCTGCCAGGCGCGGTAGGCGCCACCCGCCGCCGGCACGGCCAGCTTCTTCGGGATCAGGAAGTTGCGGGCGTAACCGTCGGCGACGTCCTTCAGCTCACCGCTCTTGCCGAGCGTGACAACGTCGCTGGTCAGGATCACCTTCACGCGGGTAGAGCCTCCTCCTTGGAGATCCAGTCGCGCAGCCGCCGATCGGCGCCGCTGCGGCGGATGAGTGATGCGGCCCCGTCGATGGCCGCTGGGAGCCGCTTGAAGAGCGCGCGGACGGGACGTGGCACGGTCCGGCGGACACGGGCCAGATCTGCGTCCAGCTCGCCGCCGTCGATGCCCAGCTCCTGCAGCCTCTCGTCGAGCAGTGAGCGCGGCACGCCCTCCAGGAAGACGTCGAGAGCGATGATCACGACGGCGACGTCGTCGAGGGCGCCCAGGATGGGGATCGCCTCGGGGATGAGGTCGATGGGCGACAGCAGATAGCCGGCCGCCAGCCCCAGGATCGCCTTGCGCGACGGCGGGATGCGGTCGTCGGCCAGCAGCGCCATGAGCAGCCGGCCATACGTCGGCGCGCGTGAGGCGAGCGGAAGGAAGGCCAGGTAGTTGAGGGAACGGAGAAACCCTGGGCCTCTCCGCGCGGGCAGTCGGGGCATCGGACGACCGAGTATAGCGAGGCGACCGTCCGCGACCGATGGCAGCCGTTCGCTCAGGCGACAGCGGTCCTGGTGGCCTCCGTTCGGAACAGCTGTGCGGCCATGCCGGCTCGGGTCCCGACGAAGACCAGCGAGTCGCCGGCGACCATCGGCGTCGCGGCGTCCGGGCGCCAGGACCGTCCGCGGGGCGTCTCGAGCGCAAGGATCTCCGCTTCGGCGACGGCCTCCTCCTCGTCCCCCACGGTCGAGCCGTCGGCCGGTGAGCCGGCTTCGATGGGCCCCCGGGCGACGACGAGCACCCGCGGACCGACGGGGATGGTGAGAAGCACCTCCCGACCGACGGCGGCCGCCGCGAACGCCGGCGCCGCGAGCGTCGACAGGCTCCGCGAGACATAGCGTCCGAACGCCCGCTCGAGTCGGCCCGCGAGCTGGGCGTCGAACAGCCGGACGACGATGCGCAGCTTCGGCGCCACCGTCCGCGCATGGAGCGAGATCTCCAGGTTCGCGGCGTCGTCACTGGTGGCGACGATGAGGCAGCGAGCCTCGGCGATGTTGAGCGTTCGAAGCGTTTCCGAGTCCCGCGCGTCAGTGATGACGACCCTCGCACCGAGCCGTCGCGCGGCTTCCACGAACCGGCCGTCGGCACGGACCTCCGCCGCCACCACGGTCAGGCCCTGGGCAAGGAGCTCCTCCACGATGCGATAGCCGATGGTGCCGAGGCCGCAGACCACGACATGGCCGCTCAGGCGCCGTACGTTCGGCTCCAGGACGCGAGCCAGGCGGGCACCAAGCACCGCGTCCGCGAGCAGCGTGAACATGGCGCCGAAGGTGACCGCGCCGAGGAAGGTCAGGAAGATGCTGAACAGCTTGATCGCGTCGCCGACGGCGTCCGCGCTGTCGATGCCTCCGAAGGAGAAGGCCTTGCTGGAGATGAACAGCGCGTCGATGAGCGACTTGCCGGCGACGACGCTGAAGACGACCGTGCTCACGCCGAACATCAGCAGCAACACCAGCGTGAGGTAGCGCAGCCGCCGGTCCGTGGCCCGGAGCATGTCCCGAAGGCCGGGCAGCAGGTCCGCGAGGCGCTGCCTCCGTGCGCGCCGGCGATGATCGGACGCGGCCGGCGCCGCGTCGTGCGCAGCGGGCTCGACCAGGCACAGGACCTCGCCGCGCCGGGAATCGGCCCGATCGGGAAACGCGTCGAGCGTGCCGTCCTCGGTGAGGCGGGCGAGCGGCAACACCACCTCGGGTGCGCCGGGATCGGCCGCCCGCACCACGAACCGGCGGCCGGCGATCTCCACGGATCTCTCCGCGTCTTCGTGGAGCGCCGAGGCGACGAAACCTGGAGCCGCAAGCGCCGAGGCACTCAGCGCGGTGCAGTCACCGAACAATGACTCGACCTGGCGCCCGAACTGCTCCTCGAAGATGCGGATGACGATCCGCAACCCGGGTGCGAGCTCGTGCGCGGCCAGTGCCGCGTCCAGGTTCGCGACGTCGTCCTCAGCCGTGAAGACCGCCGCGCGGGCGGCGGTGATGTCCGCCGCCAACAGCGAGGCCTGGTCGCGCGGGCTGCCACGGACGATCCGATCGGCCAGGCTCTCCGCCGCCTTGAGGAACCGCGGCTCGATCTCATCGACGACCACGACGACGCGCTCCCCCAGCCGCACCAGACCCTCGAGGGTACGGACGCTGAGGCCGTTCAGATCGCACAGGACGACATGCCCGTTCACGGGCGGCAGCGTACGTCAGTCCGCAGGGCTGTCATCGGCTTGACAATCGAACATCCGTTCGGTAAGGTGCACGCGCAAGGAGGTCCGCGTGACCAAACACGACGCCGCACGCAAGCAGAAGATCATCGACTTCATCGCGGCGACCCTGCGCGCGCGTGGCTACCCGCCCTCGGTGCGGGAGATCGCTGCCGCCGTCGGCCTCGCCTCGACATCCGCGGTTCACCATCATCTCTCGGCGCTGGAGCGGGAGGGGTTCCTGGAGCGTGGAGCGACCCAGTCGCGCGCCCTCAGGTTGACGCCCACTGCGGCTCTGCAGGTCGGCCTGTCCGGTGAGCTGATGCCGCAGCTCGCGCGGACGGACAGCCACATCCTGCCGATCGTCGGTGAGATCGCCGCCGGTGGGCCGATCGAGGCCTACCAGGATGTCAGCGAGAGCATCACCGTCCCGGACATGGTGGCGCCGAGCGGCGACGCCTACATCCTCAAGGTGCGTGGCGACTCGATGATCGATGCCCACATCACGGACGGCGATTTCGTCGTCATCCGGCCCCAGCAGACGGCCCGCAACGGGGACATCGTTGTGGCCCAGGTGGAGGAGAACGCGGTCACCCTCAAGCGCTTCTTCAAGGAGCAGGGACGCATCCGCCTCCAGCCTGCCAACGAGTCCTACGAGCCGATGTACTACAACGACGTCCGGATCCAGGGGAAGCTCATCGGGGTCATCCGCCACGTGAACTGAGCGCCGTCGCGCCAGGCAGCCGAGGCGTTCGTCGCGGCCTGCACTCCTCGGCACGCACCTACAGCGCTCGTCGCCGGCACTGAGCCGCGCCTTTGCCACGGCGCCGTGCGGGACGGCTGAGGTCGGTCTCCACGATTTCCACAGGGGCCGCCGCGAATCGTGGACAGGTTTGGTGGACCCGCCGCTGCGGCCCGGGCAGCCCGCCGCTTCATCATCGGAGGCCGCCCGCCGCAGGAGCCGCCGTGTCCATCGACCGCCTACCGCCGCAATCCATCGAGGCCGAGCAGTCGGTGCTTGGTGCGTTGCTGATCGACCGCGATGCGGTGATCGAGGTCGCAGAGGTCCTCCGGCCGGAGGACTTCTACCGCAACCACCACGGCACCGTCTACGGCGCGATCCTGCAGCTGTACGAGCGGCGCGAGCCGGTCGACATCGTGACCGTCTCGGAGGTGCTGGAGCGCGAGGGCACGCTGGAGCAGGTCGGCGGCTCGGCCTACCTGACCTCGCTCATCAACCTCACGCCGACCGCCGTCAACGCCGTCTACTACTCGCGGATCGTGGAGCGCAAGGCGGTCCTGCGGAACCTCATCGGCGCCGCCGGCAAGATCGCCGCCATCGGCTACGAGGAGAGCCCGGATATCTCGGAGTCGATCGACCGCGCCGAGCATCAGCTCTTCGCCGTCAGCCAGAAGCGCGTCGAAAGCGGCTTCTCCACCCTCCGGAAGCTGCTGCACGAGGCCTACGACCGGCTCGATTACCTTCACCAGCACAAGGGCGAGGTCTCCGGCATCCGCACCGGCTTCAAGGACCTCGACCAGCTGACCACCGGGCTCCAGAAGTCGGACCTGGTCATCCTGGCCGCCCGCCCCAGCGTGGGCAAGACAAGCCTGGCGCTCAACTTCGCCGAGCACGCCGCCGTGCGCGAGGGCAAGACGGTCGGGGTCTTCAGCCTTGAGATGAGCAAGGAGCAGCTCGTGCTGCGACTGCTCTCCTCGGTCGCCAACATCGACTCGCAGCGCCTGCGCACGGGCTTCCTGGAAGAGATGGACTTCACCCGCCTGGCGCCGGCGATGAACACCCTGGCAGAGGCACCGGTCTACATCGACGACACGCCGAACATCACGACGATGGAGCTGCGAACCAAAGCCCGGCGGCTGCAGGCCGAGTCGGGCCTCGACATGATCGTCGTCGACTACCTGCAGCTGATGACCGCCTCGATGACGACCAGGGACGCGAACCGAGTCCAGGAGGTCTCGGAGATCACGCGCGGCCTCAAGGCCCTGGCGCGGGAGCTGCAGGTGCCGGTCGTGGCTCTGTCGCAGCTCTCCCGCCAACCGGAGATGCGCGAGTCCAAGGAGCCGCGGCTCTCGGACCTCCGTGAGTCAGGCTCCATCGAGCAGGACGCGGACCTTGTGATGTTCCTCTGGCGCGAGAAGGAGCGCGGTCAGGAGGACAACGACATGGAGGGTGAGGTGATCAAGCTGAAGCTGGCGAAGCACCGTAACGGCCCGACCGGCGTCATCGATCTCTATTTCCACAAGGCGCAGACCCGCTTCAGCTCCGCGATGGCCGAGCGCTACGCCGAGTCGTACGCATAGCCGGACGAGACGTCCGACAGCCCGTCGTCAACGGACATGTGAGACGTCCGATGGCGGTCGCGCGAAGAAGTGATCGCCATCGTGCACTTCGACCGATTGGTCGTCGCGAATCGGTTCGTTGCCGCCCTGCACGCGGCGGTGGAGCGAGAAGCCGGGCGGGATGCTGGCCAGTTCCTTGATCTGCGCGCCCGTCACGACGTCTGTCTCGACGGTGTAGCGGTCCTGGATGAGCACCGTGATGCGTCTCTTCACAGGTAGGCGAGCGCTTCGCGAACGGTGAGGCGGGAGGCGCGGGTCGCCGCGGCCTCGGTGGCGAGCACGGCGCCGAGGATGGCGATCGTGATCCAGATGGCGATCGCCGGGATGGAGATGACGAAGGGCAGCGGCGCGGAGAAGAAGAGGTTGCCCAGCCCGGTGCCGAGGAGCAGGGTGAGTCCGAGCATCGGAAGGATCGCCACGAGGATGCTTGCGAGGGCCAGGAAGATGCCCTCGGCGGTGACGATGCGACGCACTCGCTCCGGGCGCGCGCCGATGGCATGCATGACTCCGAACTCCCGGGTCCGATCGAGGATGTTGGCGCTCATCGTGGACGCCAGGCCGATGCCACCGATGACGCCCATGGCGACGGCGATGGCGAGCACGATGGAGATGACCGGGCCCAGATGACCGCCGCTGATGGCTTCCATGCGGCTGACCGACGCCGCGGACGCGACCTCGATCCCCGCATCGGTCAGGGCCCTGTCGAGGGCGTCGGCGACGCCGACGCGGGTCTGTTCGTCGTGGCTCGCGGTTGCGATGCGCAGCTGGTTCACCCGCTGAGGCTGACCCGTGGCGGCGGCGAGACCCTCGGCCGTGGCGTACGCGCCACCGCCACCGCCGCGCTCCTCGACGATGCCGACGACGCGCCAGGTGGTGTAGGAGCCACCGATCAACAGCTGGACGCTGTCACCGACTCGCACGTCGGGGAGGGTGTTGTTGCGGGTGATCTGGTTGAGCACGACCGCGCCGGTCTCGGCCGGGTCCAGCCAGCGGCCTTCCAGCAGCTTCGGTGGTCTGAAGGTGGTCGCGCCTGATGGGAGCGCGGTCAGCGTGACACGGCCGTGTCCCTGGTCGGGGTAGGTGCGGGTGACGGGGATCTGCCCTGGTCCGGCGACGCCGGTGGGCACACGGTTCCAGCCCTCGACCCGGCTGACGTCTGGCACCTGCCCCAGCAGTCTGGTGACTTCCTCGATCGAGGCCGGGCGTGCCAGTTGCACGTCGACGTCCCAATCCCGCTGCGTCGTCTGCTGCTGCTCGATCGCCGCCACCCCGGCGCTGAGGGACACGCCGGCGACGAAGACCGTGCCCGCACTGGCCAGCAGGCCCGCCGCCAGTAGGAACCGGGCGGGGCGCCGAACGGTGTTGCGCAGCGCCATCAGCAGGCCGCGGTCCAGACCAGGGATCCGACTGAGCCGGGCGAGTGCGCCCGTGGCGGTACGCGCGCTCGAGGGAAGTCCGGTGTGATCGATCGCCGCGCGGACCGTGGTGCGGCTGGTCCTGACCAGCGGGACGAGGGCCATCATCGGAGGCAGGCCGAGGCCGGCGGCCAGGACCACCAGGTAGGCCCACCAGGGAGCCGCGATGCTGGCGGCTTCGATGCCGAGGAAAGCGAAGATCTGGCCCACGAGCACGCGTCCGATGAGCACGGCCGGGGCGAGCGCGAGCAGCGTGGCCACGGCGGCTACCAGCAGTGTCATCGCCAGGTACAGCCGCCCGATGTCACGCGATCGGGCACCGATCGCCTTCATGATGCCGATCTGCGGGATCTGCTGGGTGAACAGGCTGTTGAGCATGTTCGCGACGAGGAGGGTGCTGAGCAGCAAGGCGATCCCACCACCCACGAGCAGCGAGAGGAGGAGCGCGTCAGCCTGCCACTGGTGAGGGTGCGCGTACGGCGGGGGAACCTGGATCTCACGGATCGACAGGCTGTAGCTACCTTGCAGCCACTCGCCGACGTCGCCGGCGACGGCCACCACGGCATCGCGGTCCCGGCTGGGCGTCGACTGTCCCGGGTCGGCGACCTGGATCTTCAATTGGTCAAGGACGGCCGTGTCGCCCGATGTGGCAAGGGACGCCGTCGACAGATAGCCTCGGCCCGTCTGCTCCTGGGGCGAAGGCGAGAGGCTGGGGTCGTAGACGGTATCCGCCACCCGGAGGCTATGGCGTTCGCCGCCCGGCACCTCGACGGTCACGATGTCTCCGACCGCCACGCCAAGGAGGGCGAGCGAGTCGCGGCCGATGAAGATCTCGCCGGGCGATGGCGGCCAGTTGGCCAGTCCCGGGAAGAACTTCGCCATCCGCATCGGGTCGTCCGGCGGCGCCACGAAGACCTGGAGCGGGATATCCAGCAAGCGGCCGTTGACCTCGACCTCGCCGCTGAACTGGGTGCGCCCGGTCGCCTCGATGACGCCCGGCCGACTTCGCACCTCGGCGACGATCGCGGCCATCTGCTGGGCGTCGATGGCCTTGTCGAGCAGGATCGTGGCCGATGCCGGCTCGGTGCTCATGTAGGCGCTGGTGGCCTCCCGGCTCATGGTGCTCCAGGCGAGGAGCACCGCGCCGAACACAGTCAGGCTCACGGCGATAGCGATCACCATCATCAGCAGCCGGGACCGGGTCGCCCACAGGTCGCGGCGTAGCTTGACGGTCAGCAGGCTGGTCACACCGTCACCATCGCTCGCTCGGCCTGGTCAGTGACGAGTCGGCCGTCCTTCAGGGTCACCTCTCGGCCGACGATCGACCGGATGTCGCGTTCGTGGGTGACGACCACGATGGTCCGTCCTTCGGCGTTCAGGTCGCCGAACAGCTCCAGCACGGCGTCGGCGGTGACCGAGTCGAGGTTGCCGGTCGGCTCGTCGGCCAGCAGGACCGGGGGGTCGTTGGCCAGCGCCCTGGCGATCGCGGCCCGCTGCTGCTGGCCGCCCGAAAGCGTGGCCGGCATCTTGTCGGCCTGTTCGGCGATGCCCACCCGCTCCAACAGTCGCTCAGCGCGATCGCGACGCTGGCCGCCCGGCACCGTCCTGGCAAAGTCCATCGGCAGCATCACGTTCTCGGCGACGGTCAGCGTGGGCAGCAGCTGGAAGAACTGGAATACGAGCCCGACGCTTCGGCCCCGCCAGGCCGCCAGCCCCGACTCCGACAGGGAACCGAGATCGGCACCCGCGACGCGAACGGTCCCCGAGCTGGGCCGGTCGATACCAGCGAGCAGATTCAGCAATGTCGTCTTGCCGCTGCCCGACCGTCCGACGATCGCGACGAATTCGCCCTCCGCGATGTCCAGGTCGAGTTGGTCGATGGCGGTGAAGCTGCCGCCGGCCAGGGGGTACGTCTTGACGACATCGCCGACGTGGATCATCAGTGGGCACCCGGGGGAGGCGTGTGTCCGCCGCCACCGACGAGCATCATCGCCACGACCAGCAGGGCCACGATCAGCACGGCGATCGCCAACACCTTCAGCCAGCCACGCAGGCGAGAGGCTGATTCGGGATCGGTCCCTGCGCCAGGGCCGGGGTAACGGGTCGGATCAGTCACGTTGTCTCCTGTTCGCGAGTGAGGTCGGCGTCGGCATCACGCTACGGCGGCCCGTGGCTGTTCCGAAACGCCCGGCGGGGTGAACCTGATCGTCCCCAACGAGTGGATGTCCCTCACCCGTCGGGGGGATTTCCAGGGGTGCCGACGGAGGTACGCTTCGGCGCTGGTGTCATCCACGGTCACGTCGCTCAGGCTCATCGCCGCTCGCCCGGGGTCGAGATCCCTGGTCGACGTCGCACTCGCCGTCGCCGCGCTTGCCGGCACCCTGTCGTTGCTCAGGCACGGCGGTATCGGCCCCCTCCGGCCCGGTTCGGCGGAGCTCGATGCGCTTGGTGTCGCGCTGGTAGCGTGCTCGACGCTGCCCCTCGTCGCCTGGCGGCGCTCCCCGCTGGGCGTGTTCACCCTGACCGCAGCGGCGAGCGTGCTGCTGGCGGGTTTGGGCTACGGGATCGACCTCCTGCTCGGGCCCACCGCAGCGCTCTACCTGGCCGCCGCCAGCCGCCGGCGGGAGAACCCCTGGACGTGGCGCGGCACCGTCGTCATGGTGGGCCTGCTGTTGGCCTATCTGGGCGCCACCGCCGCGGCCCAGGGAGCCTTTCCGGGCAGCGAGCTGCTCCATACCGGGACCGCCTGGTCCGCCGCCTGGTTCGCCGGCGAGCGCACGCGGCTGCGGCGTGAGCAGATGGCCGACCTTCGGGCACGGGCATCGCGCACCGAGCGCGACGCAGAGCGCGAGCGGCTGCTCGCGGCAGCCGAAGAACGCGCGCGGATCGCTCGCGACCTCCACGACTCGGCCGGCCACGCCATCAACGTGATCGCGGTCCGCGCCGGCGCAGCGCGGCTGCGGCACCACCAGGATCCCGATCGCTCGCTGCTCGCCCTGGCGGAGATCGAGGAGGTCGCACGGCAGACCGCCGAGGAGATCGACCACATCGTCGGTACCATCCGCGAGGGTGGCTCCTCGAACGGGATCGTCGAGGCGCCGATCGGGATCGCGTCGCTCGACAGCCTGATCGCGCGCCATCGAGAGGCCGGGCTCCAGGTCACGCTGAACGCTTCGGGGATGTCCCGACGACTCGGCACAGCCGCCGATCAGGCCGCCTACCGCATCCTCCAGGAGTCCCTCACCAACGCGGCGCGGCATGGCGCAGGCAGCGTCGCGATCGAACTCACGTTCGGCGACGAGGCGCTCGAGATCGGCGTCACCAACCCCATCGCTGCGCGCCGCCTGCCGACGTCCACAGGAGGCCACGGGCTGATCGGCATGCGGGAACGCGCGACCATGCTCGGCGGCACCCTCCAGGCCGAGCGGGCTGACGGGTCGTTTCGCGTTCGTGCCCGCATTCCCTACGGAGGTCACGCCGCTTGACACGCGTGCTGATCGCCGACGACGAGGGCCTGATGCGCGCCGGACTCACCGAGCTGCTCACCGCGGACCCCGACATCCAGGTCGTCGGTCAGGCGTCGACCGGGCGAGAGGCCGTCGAGCAGGCACGCCGGCTGACGCCCGATGTCGTGCTGATGGACGTGCGGATGCCCGACCTCGACGGCATCGCCGCCACCCGGGAACTGTCGCGAGTGGCCCCGAGGGTGAAGGTCCTGATCCTCACGACCTTCGAGCAGGACGACTACGTCTTCGGCGCGCTCCGAGCCGGCGCTTCGGGCTTTCTGCTCAAGCGAACGCGACCAGAGGAGCTCATCGCGGCGGTGCACACCATTGCCGCCGGCGACTCGCTCCTCTCGCCGGCGATCACCCGGCGGGTGATCGACCGCATGGCCCAGCAGCCGGCGCCCGAGCTCGGCGATCAGGCGAAAGTCGACGACCTGACAGCGCGTGAGCGGGAGGTCTTCGATCTCCTGGCGCGTGGCCTGTCGAACCGCGAGATCGCCGCCGTGCTCGTGGTCGAGGAGTCGACGATCAGGACGCACGTGAAGAGGATCCTGATGAAGCTCGACCTGCGCGACCGTGTCCAGGTCGTGATCTTCGCCTACGAGACCGGCGTGAACCGCCCCGCGGAGGGTGCTCAGGCACGACGGGAGCGCGACCGAACCACACGCCAGGTGTAGTCAGCCAGGCTGTCGAGATGACGCGACCAGGGCCAGGCCATGGACGCAGCGCCACGCGCGCCTGAGGTCACACGCGAGGCGGCGGCACGCCCGTCCGGGTCGCGGCGTCGATGAGCGCCCGCAGCTCCGGCCGCCGGACCTCTTCGAGTGAGGTGATCCTGAGGCTGCGCATCGACAGGGTGCCGGAGACCTGCTTGCCACCGGAGGTGGACAGCAGCCCCGCGGGATCCGGCAACTCGCCGCCGTGATAGAAGCCGATGGTGACGTGGTGCTTGAACGTCAGGCAATAGGCGAACTGCTCCGTGAACTTCCTGCGCCCGGTGCCCCAGCCGACCGTGCCCTGCTTCGGCCACACGACCTCCACGGTCTGGGGCAGGACGTCGAACACGAGGTCGCGCAGGGCGCGCGCCAGCTCCTGGATCTCCGAGGCCCTGGCAGCCATCACGGCCGTGAACTCGGCGTCGTTCGAGCGACCGCGATCCTTGACGATCCCTGCGGCCTCAGCCATCGGCCGAAACCTCACTCCTGCGCGAACTCCCCGCGCGAGACGATACCGCCCGGATGGCCGGGGATCATCGGTCGCCCGCGCCTACGTTAGGGCGCGGGGCTCGCGCTCGGCAGCGGCTCGTCGGTGCCAAGGGGCGGGTCCTCGGGCAGGTCCGGTCTGATGGACAGGATGTAGGCCTTCTTGTCGGGGCCGCGAACCTGGTAGCCGATGAGGCCACCGTTGGGAACCGCCACGAGCTTCTTCACCTGCGCCGGCGTGAGCGCGACCAGGAGTCCGCTGAACTCGCCAGGCCCGGGCACCAGGTTCGCCGCCGTCAGCTCCGGCCACGGCCAGTCCTTCGTCTCGGGCGTGGCCTCGTTAGCGAACAGCATCCCGGTGTAGCTGGTCGGGACGTACGGGCCGGCTGCGGTCGCCCGGCCCTCCGCTACCTGCATGCCGAAGTCCGCGAGCAGCGCGTCCAACTGGCGGAACCCCTCGATGTCCGCACGGTCGGGGAGCTGATCGCTGTCCTCGTTGATGGCCGTCACCTGGACCTTCCTGGAGAACTCGCCGGCCGCCAGGGTGAAGACGGTATCGGGAGCGTCGGCGATGAGTGGGTTGAAGTAGCTTGGCTTGGCGTTGAGCAGGCGGCCGGGGCCGAGCGCGAAGCGCAGGAGCGCCTGGATCTGGTCCTCGCTCATCCGCGCGACCTGCATGGGTTGGAACGGCGCGCCCGGATCGGGGTTCGGCTCGGCGAGTGGCCGGTAGACCACCGTGCCGTCGCCGTAGAGCGTGAAGTAGGGCCGCCGGGCAAAGCCATGGCCGATCATCATGAAACCGCCGACGTGCTCGGCCCGCAGGATCGCGGTCGTCGGATCCGTCGGGTGGTCGATCTCGCCGGCTGTCGTCTGCGGCGTGGGGGACACCGTTGGGTCCGGGGGCACCGGGGACGGCTCGAGCGTGGTGCTTGCCGTTCCGGACGGCGTAACCGGCGCTGTGGAGCCGGGTGCCGATGGCGTCGGCGACAGCTGGGCCGATGGCGATCCGGTGAGGCTCGACGGGGGAGCCGCACCACCGCAGGCGGCCGCGACCACGGCCAGGGCGACGAGGGTCAGCGTGCGCAGGTGTGGTTGCATGGCCTCCTCAGACTCGGTATCGCCCTCTGACGAGCTGTGCTTCGTTCCGGTTCCCAGCACCGGCCGCCATCATGTGGAACTCGCCCGTCAGCTCGCCTAGACTCTGGAGTCCCAGCGGAAGCCGGCGAGCGGAGGTCACGGTCGAATGGGCGTCATCATCATCCGCGAGATGGTCGGCAGCAGCCCCCGCTCCTGGAGCGACGCGGCCCGCCAGGCTGTCGCCACCGCCTCACGGACCGTTCGGAACATCCAGCAGATCGAAGTCGTGAAGTCGACGGCGCGCGTGGAGAACGGCGAGATCAAGGACTACCGGGTCGAGCTGAAGATCCACTTCGAATACGAGGGCTGATGGGTTAGCCGACTTATCCACAGGGCAGTGGTAAGCGGGCGATGAGCGCTACCGGCAAGACTCCACAGATGCCTCGCCGAGCAGCGTCCGCATCCAGTGTTCCGCGCGCGAAGGCCGGTCCGCGGGAGATTACGAGACCGGCAGAGCTCGCAGCCGACGGAGTGGGCGCAGCCGACGGAGTGGGCGCAGCCGTCCCGGCGCCGATAACGCGCTCGGCGGTCATCCCGGTGCTGACCGAGGCCGAGTTCCAGCCGATCTCGCGGGTCAAGATCACCCCGTACCCGCATCGCGAAGCGACGCTCTCCCGCGACCGACTGCTCGACTCCCTCCGGGCCGGCTCCCAACGGCGCCTGAGCCTGATCGTCGCCGAGGCCGGGTACGGCAAGACCACCTTGCTCGCCGACTTCGCCCGACGCAACGAGATCCGCTGCCTCTGGTACAAGCTGGACTCGACGGACGGCGACTGGGTGACGTTCCTCAACTACCTCATCGCGTCGGCTCGCGAGGCATGGCCGGAGTTCGGTGCCCAGACCGCAGCGCTCCTCGCCAAGATGGCCATCCGCAACCCGTCGCGCGAACGGGTGGTCTCTACCTTCTTCGCCGAGCTGAGCCAAGCGCCGAACGAGCCGGTCCTATGGATCTTCGACGACTTCCACGGCGTAGACGAAAGCGACGACGTCCGCGACATCATCGGCCGCCTGGTCCGCGAAGCGCCCGACACCGTGCACCTGTGCCTCGTTACGCGCAGGCGCCCGGAGATGCATCTGGCGCGGTTGCACGCCCAAGGCGAGATCGCCCAGATCGACACGCAGGACATGCGGTTCTCGCTGGAGGAGACTGGCCGGCTCTTCGGCGAGGTCTACGGTCAGCCCCTGGAATCCGACGTCCTTGCCCAAGTCGACGGTCGAACGGAGGGCTGGGCAGCGAGCCTGCAGCTGCTCAACTCCTCGATCCGCGGCCGCTCGCGGACGGAGATCAGGACCTTCGTCCGGGCGATGACGGGCGCCGAAGGACCGCTCTACGACTTCCTCGCGGAGGAGGTGATCGGTGACCTGGACCCTGGCCTCCGCAGCTTCCTGCTGCACGCCTCGATCCTGGAGCGCATCACCGTCGACTACGCCGCGGCCGCATTGGAGCGCGATGGGAAGCGCCCGAGCGGTGAGCAGATCACCGCGTGGATGGCCCAGGCTGCGGACCTCGGTCTCCTGAGTCGCCCGGA
>JACDBP010000362.1 GCA_013694835.1 Chloroflexota bacterium | reverse complement strand
GTCGACGAGGTCAGCGGGCTGTTCGTGCCGCACCGGGACCCGGCCGCCGCCGCATCCGCCCTCCGCCGCCTCGCGGAGGCGCCGGAGCTTCGGCTCGACCTCGGGAGGGCGCTTCGCCGGACCGTCGATCGCGAATTCCGGGCAGAGGTCGTCGCGCGACGTTGGGAGCACCTTTTGGACGAAGTCGTGGCCGAGTCGCTCGCGACTCGCGCCGGTCGCGGTCCCGCTCGCGGTGATCGGGATCGCACCACCGGGCAGCAGCTCGACCCGGGACGTTACGCCGAAGGAACCCCTACGGCCGTTTCCGCAACCCATCGGAACGCTGACACCCGCTAGGGTTATCGCTCCACCTCCTCGATCGGATGTCTGCCCGTTGGTTCGCCCTCGCCTCTGCCTGTTCACCGCCAGCCCCGCGCCGTCCGGCCTCGGGCTGCATATGCTCGCCCTCGCCAGGGGGCTCGGGGATCGCTACGACGTCACCATCGTCGCCTCTCCGACCGGAGGGTTGCCGCTGCTCGCACGAGCCAGGGCCGCCGGTATCGGCGTCAAGATGCTGGGAAGCGAGTCGACTGCGGAACGCGAGGAGCTCAGCGGCTGGCTGGTGCGAGAGGGGATCGAGGTCTTTCACGACCACTCCGGCATCGGCTGGGAAGGGATCGAAGCGATCGAGGCCGCGATCGCCGCGGAGATCCCGGTCATCGTGCGTACGGAGCACCTGCCGTATCTGCTGACCGATGAGGTCCAGGTGGCAAGGCACCGGCGGATGCTGGGCATGCTCCACGCGATGATCGCGGTGTCGGCTGGGGCAGGCGCGACGATGCTCGCTGCGGGCGTACCGTCCTCATTGCTGCACGTGGTCCGCAACGGCATCGCGGATGCGGGCATGGAAATGCCGCGATCCGATCCCGGGGCGACCCGTCGCGAGCTCGGCATCCCACCCGAAGCACGGCTCGTGCTGAACGTCGGAAGGCTCACGCCGCAGAAGGCGCATGACATCCTGCTCGACGCCTCGGCCGTGCTGAAGGGCCGGTCCGACGAGGTCTGGCTCGTCATCGCAGGGATCGGTCCCGAGGGCCTGGCTCTCGAGAAGCAGGCGCGTGCGCTCGGCATCGCCGACCGGGTGATGCTGCTCGGCACCCATGGCGACGTACCGCGACTGCTTCAGGCCGCGGATCTGTTCGTGCTGCCGTCGCGCTTCGAGGGCCTGCCACTTTCGCTCCTTGAGGCGATGGCCGCGCGCGTGCCGGTCGTGGCGACGCGGGTGATCGGCAGCGAGGAAGTGATCCAACACGGCCGGTCCGGGCTCCTGGTGCCCGTCGACGATGCACCCGCGCTCGCCGCGGCCATCGGTTCGGTCCTGGACGATCCGCAGCTGGCGAGGCGGCTCGGCGCCGCCGCCTACGATTCCGTGCGACGCGACTTCAGCGCCACCCGCATGGTCGCCGAGACGGCCGCGATCTACGACGAGTTGCTGGCGCCGTGGGAGGCGCGGCGGACCCGTGCGGGGCGGATCGCAGGGATCGAGGAGACGCCCGGCCACTGACGGAGGCGTGCGGGCGGGCGCAGCGGCGAGTGGATCGATCGGCGACCGACGCGGCACTAGCCGCCGGCGAGCTCCACCAGGTCCTGGAGGTGGACGAACAGCCTCCATAGCTCGGGCGCCTCATCGAGCCCGAGGCCGCCAGCGCCCGGCTCGATGTGCTCGAACAAGCGAAAGCGCGTCACCCGCCGCGTGGCCTCGGGTCGCAGGGCATCCTCGAGCAGCCGGAGGTGCGTCACGGGGATCGCCCGGTCGCGTTCGTCGTGCATCAGCAGGACGGGTCCGCGCAGGCTTGACGCAGCGGCCAGCGGCGAGATGGCCACGAGGCGCTCCTGGATGCCTGTCGGCAGCGCCTGGACCACCGCTTCGGCGGCCTCCCGTGAAGGGGCCGTGGCGATCGCGTACACGGCGCGGCCCTGCTCGCCCAGGCTGGCGGCAAAGAGAGGGTCAGGCGCAGGGATCGAGGGCTCCTCTGCGGCGATGACCGGCTCCAGCTCGTCGCGCAGCCGTTGGCGATCGGCTGGCGGCTCGATGGCGTCGAGCAGCACCTCGAACAGCCTCCGCCTGGCGACCAGCGTGGGACGCCACGGCTCGACGACGCCGTCCAGGCGCTGGGTGCGGGTGAGGGTGTCGACCATCAGCGTGGCTGCGTCCGCGTACCCGCCGAAGGCGTTGACCCACGCGACTCGCTCGACGACCCGCGGGTCGCCGGCTGCCATCAATCCGAGGCTGGCACCGGCCGAGAACCCCGCGACGCCGACCCGTCCTGGTCGCACCTCGGGCCGCGCTTCGAGGACCAGGAACGCCTCCGCGAGATGGGCCGGCTCGTGGGCGCCGATGCGCGACGCACGGAGCTCCGCCGACTCCGGCACACCCACGACGAACCCGATGCGGGCGATGGCAAGTGCCACCCGCACGACACCAGGATGGTCGAGTGGCAGTGCGTGCACACCCAGCGCCAGGAGGACGGCCGGCCGCGTCCGGTCTGGCAATGCGCCGCCCGGCAGGTAGATGTCCATCCGCTCGGGTCGGACCTCGCCATAGCTGACCGTGACGCGCTGTGGCGTCGGGGTCAGGGCGCTCAGGGGTCGGATGGGGAGCGCCAGCACCTCGGGAAGCAGCGACGCCGTACGCATCGCAGCACGGAACGGCGGGAAGGTCACGAACGCGACCGTGCCGACGAGGACGAACGCCAGCAGGACGAGGAGCACGCGCGCCGTCCGCCGCTGCCACCGGCCCGTCGATGCCATCGCCACGAATGTGCCCTCTGACATCCCGCGCCACCAGTGGCCATCGCCGTGGGAGGGCGCCGGATGCTACACCCCGCGAGGCTGGTGCCTCGTCCCCGATCGCCAGGCGTCTTCAGGCCAGGCCCGCGCGGCGTAGGCGCTCGGCGGCGTCGCGATAGCTACTGACGCGCGGCCGGGCCAGGAGCACGGCCTCCAGCCCGAGCCAGCGGCGCTGCCGACCT
This sequence comes from Chloroflexota bacterium, assembly GCA_013694835.1. Lineage (GTDB taxonomy): Bacteria > Chloroflexota > Limnocylindria > Limnocylindrales > CSP1-4 > JACDBP01. The sequence continues at coordinate 3,601 of JACDBP010000362.1, read as the reverse complement.
TGGGCGAGGGGGTCGAAAAGCACGAAGGTGGTGGTGGTGCCAGCGGTCGGCGGCCTCCCCGACCACCACGCGGCGAACGGCATCCGGTCGGTCTTGGCAGAGCACTCGGAACGTCTCGGTCCGCAGCCTGATGGCGTGCAGCACCTCCGACGACCAGAGCGCGACCATGGCGTGCGTGACGCTCATCCATCCACCGCGGAGCTCGAGTCGCCGGCGATCACGCGAGCCAGGTATGCACGCTTCGCGTTCCAGGCGCCAGCCGTCCCCTGCATGTCTGGGAAGAGCGTGCGGTTCTCGCAGTGAAGCAGGGCCCGCTGCTCGACGTCCCAGGCCAGCAGGTCCGCTCGGCCGGCGAACTGGTAGTGCTGATAGGGCTCGTCCACCGCGATCGCGAAGCCCGCCTCGCGCAGATGGCGCGCCTCGAGCTCTCCCATGGCGCCATTGACAGGATCCGCGGCGCGTGACGGTCGGTGAGCTCGACCGTCGGTGAGCGTGAGGTCGGAACGCAGGCCCAGCGCGGCCGCGAGGCGCAGCAGTGACTCCAGGGAGACACGAACGCCGGTTTCCGCCGCGTGTGCCGTCGCGATCGAGACGCCGGCACGCCCGCCAGAACCGCCAGCGCCCAGCCTCGCCTCGTCCTCGCATCACGGATGATCCCACCGGCCTGGATGAGCATCCGGTCGAGCTGATGCCGCACCGAAGGAGTAGCGGCTGGAACGAGTCTGCGCGGCGACATTTCAGATGGACTGAACACCATCGCCCTCACCGCCGGCTTATCGGCAGCGTACCCGCCAGATCATGAGACCCGGGCCGTCCACCCACGCGCCTCGAGCACGGCTTGGGCTGGTAGCGGGCTCCCGGATCGGATCGGGAGGGATCTCCGGGCACCGGGACCGACGATCCGCTGCGCGGCATCCAGACCATCTGGAAAGGCGACGCCAGTCGCGCCGGGTGTGGCGTTGTCGACGCCGGCTGACGGCTGGGCGCCTCTCGCCGCATGTGCGGTTCGCGCCGCGTGTCCCGTTCGCACCGCGCCGCGGGGCGGCGGCGTCACGGTCACGCCGGCGACCGTGCGGACGACGATGAACGCGCGGGAGGACGATCCGCTGCCGGCCCGTCCTCCGGGCTCGCCCGGAGCGCGATCTCGAGGCTCTGGAGGGCGTCGTCCGGCGTCACCTCCGGATCGCGCTCCTCCCGCACGGCGGCGACGAGGTCGCGCATCCCCGACTGGATCGCACGTCGGTACTCCCCCTGCCGATCGGGCGCGACCGCCTCGGCCACCTGCGCCCCCCGCCGGCGCTCGACCGTGCCGAACAGCTCGCGCAGCGCGTCGCCGGTCGATGGGTCACCGTCCTCGAGCCGCACGACCAGCCGGACCGGGATCCAACCCTCGAGGATCGCTTCTCCGCGCTCGAAGCCGAGACGGATCGTCGTCTGCTCGGTCGCGTCGGTTCGGACGAACGCGTGGTAGAACGTCGCCGCGAGCCGGCTGCCATACGTGACGTGCGCCCAGGCCCGGTCCGTACGCCCGTCCGGCCCATGCTGGAACCCGCCCGCAACGCCGTCGGGAAGATCGCCAGCGGCCTGGTTGCACAGGTCGAAGAAGTGGACCCCGTGCTCCACGTGGATGCCACCGCTCCGGCGCCGGTCCCAGAACCAGTGGCCTCCCGGGATCGGATCGAGCGAGGCGTAGTTCTCCAGCGACCAGTGCAGCAGCTTGCCGAGGATGCCGGCCCGCACCAGCCGGAGCGCGAGACGGTGGAGCGGATGATGGCGCAAGACATAGTCGATCCCCAGCCGAACACCGGCGCGCCGCGCTGCCTCGACTGCCGCTCGCGCATCCCGGAGCGATGTCGCGAGGGGCTTCTCGACGAAGACATGCTTGCCGGCGCGGGCGGCCTCGGCAGCCATACCCCCGTGGGCCAGCGGAGGTGTCGTGATGGCCACGATCTCCACCCGCGCATCATCGAGCAGCGCTCGAAAGTCGCCGTACACCGCGGCGCCGAGCGGTGCCATCGCTGCCGCACGCGCGACGTCCTCGTCCGCGACCGCGACGGGATGGACGTCCGCCAGCTCGGCGTAGGCAGCGAGTGAGAAGGCTCCGAACCGACCGGCCCCGGCGAGCCCGAGCCCGAGCGGCCGGCTCAGCCGTCGTTCCCCTGGGCCGCTGCCATGGTGGCCGGCAGCTTGCCGAAAGCACGCAGACGGTCGGTCACGGCGTGGTTCGCAAGGAGGCAGACGAACGCGGTCGTGATGACGGCGATGGGCGCGATGAGGGCCAGGCTCAGTGCGAGCACGAGCGCCACGATCGCCGCGAACGTGAGCGCGAACAGCGGCGCGGCCAGGACCGCGAGGACGGCGTTGCGCAGCGCCTGGCTGAGGCGGGGCTCCGCCTGCGACAGGAGGAATGGCCAGACATAGAGTTGAGAGACGCACCACAGCACCGCGAAGAGGAGCGTCAGGCCTTCGACTGCGTCCGCCCAGGGTTCCCGGATGGAGCCATAGAAGGCGAAGCTGGCGACGAAGATGGCAGCCGCAGCGACGTTCAGAAGCGCCCACCGCCATGCCTGCCAGAAGTGGCTCCGGACAGCAGCCAGGAAGTCCCGCACACCCGGCGAACGGCCACCGGCCAGTTCATGCGTGGCGGCGAACATGGCCGCGGTCGCCGGCGGCAGGAAGACGATCAGAAGGCTCAGGCCAAGCCACATGAGGTTCAGAGCTGCAAGGAGAACGAGCGCGTCCCAGGCGTCGCCGAGAGCGCGGGAGAATACTCGCAGCGCAGAGATCACCGAAGGGACCCGTCGCTTGACGGCGGCCCCGAGCGACCGTCTATCGTTGCCCGATGCCCCACATCTTTCGCCGCCATCCCGACAACCCGATCATCAGCGCCGACCTCCTGCCGGGTAGCTGGGCCTCCGCGTTCAACCCAGGGGCGACGCTCACCGACGACGGGGTCGTGGTGCTCGTACGCGGCGAGGACCGGCGCGGGCTGTCCTCGCTCTTCGTGGCGCGCAGTGCGGACGGTGTGGGCGGCTGGCGGATCGATCCACTGCCGCTCCTGTCTCCCGACCAGCCCTGGCAGGAGTGGGGCTGCGAGGATCCGCGCATCACCTTCGTTCCGGAATCGGGCGAGTACGTCATCGCGTACACGGCCTACTCGCATGTCGGACCCGGCGTGGGGATCGCGCGCACGGCGGACTTTCGCGAAGTCCGGTTGGAGGGCCTGGCGCTTTCGCCCGAGAACAAGGACGCAGCCCTGTTCCCGCATCGTTTCGACGGGCAGTTGCTGCTCATCCACCGGCCGGTCTCCGGGCAGACCGGTCACATGTGGCTGGCCTCGTCGCCCGATCTGGTCCATTGGGGACGACCCCGCGTGCTCCTCGAGACGCGCCCGCCGGTCTGGTGGGACGGCGCCAAGATCGGGGCCGGGGCGCCACCGATCGAGACCGATGCCGGCTGGCTGCTGCTCTACCACGGCGTCAAGCTTGCCCCTAGCGGCCCCATCTATCGCGTCGGGGTAGCGCTCCTGGACCGAGATCGGCCGTGGGTCGTCCTCGGCCGCAGTCACGAATGGGTGTTCGGGCCCGAGGCTCCCTATGAG
>JACDBP010000344.1 GCA_013694835.1 Chloroflexota bacterium | reverse complement strand
CTTCAGCACGAGCCCCACGATGCCCAGGCCGGCGACGATCGCGAAGCTGAGCGCCCGGTCGACCGTCAGCGGCTGATCACCAGCCGCATACGGCAGCAGGATCAGCGCCACGATGGCGATCGCCGCGATGAAGACGAGGATGCCCGGCCCGTCGAAGGCGTTGACGCTGGTCGCGGGCAAGCCGAGCGGGTGGCCGCCGGTGGTGTACCACGGCAGCACGCAGGCAACCAGCGTCATGATCGCTCCGATCGCGGCCAGCGCCCGGCCGCGCCCCAGCACGCGTCGGTTCATGAGGCCGAGTAGACCTCCGGCTTGAGCACCGCGATGAACGGCAGGTTCCGGTAGAGCTCGCCGTAGTCGAGGCCGTAGCCGACCACGAACTTGTCCGGGATGGTGAAGCCTCGATAGTCGATCGAGATCTCGACCAGGCGGCGGGCCGGCTTGTCCAGGAGCGCACAGATGCGCAACGAGCGGGGGTTCTTGCCCCGCAGGTAGCGCAGCAGGTAGTTGAGCGTCAGGCCGGTGTCGATGATGTCCTCCACGATCAGCACATCCCTGCCGTCGATCGAGGAGCTGAGGTCCTTGAGGATCCGGACCAGGCCCGAGGTCTCGGTCGCGGTGCCGCCGTAGGAGCTGACTTCCATCAGATCGATCTGGGCGGGGATCGAGATGGCGCGCATCAGGTCCGCCATGAACGGCAGCGAACCCTTGAGGACGCTCACCAGCACCACCGTGCGGCCCTCGTAGTCGCGGCTCAGCATCGCGCCGAGCTCGGCGACCTTGGCACGGATCTGCTCTTCGGTGATGAGAACCTCGTCGACGTCGTTCACGAGGTCCGGGTGACGGGCGCGGTCCATCGGCGGTCGCTACGCGGGCCGGGCGGGCAATGAAGCCGCCAGTCGGCGGTTCCGGCGACGGCGCGAGCCGCGGCCACGCGCGACCCGGGAGGTGGCTGTCGGGGCCGGGATCGTTGTCGCTGGGATCTCGCCGGTCGGGACGGGAACGGCGGCGGCTCTGGCAGTCGCCGCCAAGCGTTCGGCGCGGAGGGCCAGCGCCTGGGCAGACGGCCGGGCAGGAAGGGGCTCGCCCGGCCGCGCCGGGAGCGGTTCACCAGGCCTTGCCTGCCCCTCGAGGCCGGTGAGCGAGGCAGCGACGTCGATCCGGCCGTATTTCAAGAGCAGCGCCTTGAAGTCCTTGGCGTAGAAGAGCTTGATGCGGAGATCGGGATAGAGCTCCCGAAGGCGGCGCAGCTTCCGGTTCTTCTTCCGGACGAGGGTCTGCTTGAGCGTCGTCAACTCCAGGTAGAGCTCGAAGTCGGGCAGGTAGAAATCCGGCGAAAAGCTCTCGACGACGACGCCATCGAGGTTCCAGAGGATGGGGAACGTGCGCGGTTCGTAGACCCAGCGGACCTGGTAGAAGTCGAAGATCCGGGCAAGTTCCGCTTCGCTCCCGTGGGCGAAGTTGGGACCCGACGGCACGCGGACCTCTACGCGCCGACGCCCGGTCCGGACCCGGACGGGCCATCGAACAGGCGCTGGAAGTCGCCGTCGAAACGGTCCAGGAACTCATGCATCACGAGCCGCTGCGCCACGACCGCGAGATGGCTGCTCCGGGAGGGCCGCCCGCAGGACGACCACGAGAAGGACGTGAGCTGGTTCTGCAGCCACTCGGCACCTACCATCAGGCGAGAGTCTAAACGACCGCGGCGCCGAGCGGCCGGTCGATGAGCCGCCAGCAGCGTATACTCCCACGGAGTATGCCTGTAACCGAGCGACCCATCGCCCCCGAACCTTCCCTGGATCGAGCCAGGGCGCCGCGCGCTGCGGCGCGCGATGGCGACGCCAGCACGGGCGGCGCGGCGCCCGGCTTCCGTCACAGCTACAGCAAGGACCGCGCGCAGCTGCTCCGTCGTCTGGCACGGATGGAGGGTCAGGTCCGCGGGATCGCCCGGATGATCGAGCGCGAGGAGTACTGCATCGACATCCTCCAGCAGACATCGGCACTCCGCGCGGCGGTGGACGCCGTGTCGCTGCTGGTGATGGAGGACCACGTGGCCGGTTGTCTGGCGACCGCCGTCAAGACCGGCGACGCAGCCGCCTACACCGAAGAGGTGATGGAGGTCGTGCGCCGCAGCCTGGGCCGCCCGGCACGCTCGAGACCGGCCGCTGACTGACGCTGCGGCTTGTCCACAGGCGCGGTGGCCGCGGTGGACAGGCTCGTGGATAAGTCCCTTGATTCCCGGGACGCCGAGGGCGAGACTGGCGCGCCTGCACTGCCGCGATGCCTGGAGGCGCAGCGGCGACCGAGTACGGTAACGAGACCCGTGAAGCGACCGGTGAGAACCGGCCGGCTACTGATTGGGCAGCGGAAAACCGAAAGGTCAGTGGTGCACCCTGCGGCTCGTCGGGAGCGGCCGTTCCCCCTCTGCGATCCTCGGGATCGGGAGCCCTGCGATCAGGGCGGGGATTCGCCGCTCCCGACCGCTCTTCCCATCGCGTCCGCACCCTTCGACCGGTGACCGCCGATCTCCGACCCCCGCTGCCGACCGAGGCCGCCGGGCTCCTGCCGCTGGACGCCGCCTTTCGACAGACGCTCGATGCCGATCTAGAGGGACTCGGCATCGTCCTGACTCGGGGCCAGCGCGACGCGATCGAGGCGCACGCGCAGCTGCTCCTGGCCTGGAACGAGAGCATCAACCTGACCGCCCTGCGGGGGCCGGAGCAGGTCGCACGCCACCATGTCATCGACAGCCTGACCGCGGTGGCGCTGCTGCGAGGCTTCCACCCTGCGGGCAGACTGGACGGAGGCTGGACCCTCCTCGACCTCGGCAGCGGCGGTGGGTACCCGGGGCTGCCGCTGGCGATGGTCGCTGGTGCCAGGGCGCTGGCACTGGTCGACTCGGTCGGCAAGAAGGCTCGCTTCCTCCGGGTCGCCGCAGCGGCCGCAACCGCGGGCCTGGCGGCGGCGGACGAGCGGGCGCCCAGGGTCCAGGTCCTCGCGGAACGCGGTGAGGCCCTGGCCAGGCTGCATGAGCACCGCGAACGGTGGGACGTCGTCACTGCCCGGGCCGTCGGCACGCTGGCGGAGCTGGTGGAGCTGGCATTGCCGCTCCTCCGTGTCGGTGGCCGCCTGATCGCCTGGAAGCGCGACGCCGGCCTCATCGACGAGCGGGGCCCGGCGCGCGTCATGCTGCGCGCGTTGCAGAGCTCGCCGCGCGCCCTCGAGGTGCATCGCGTGCCTCTCACGGCGCTCGCTGATCACCGTCTCGTGGTGATCACCAAGTCGGCGCAGACGCCGGCCCGCTTCCCGCGCTCCGTCGTGGAACGGCGGCGCGCTGCCCCGACCTGACGCAGCATCCGAGCCCGCTGCTACCCTCTCGCCGATGCGTGTCGCTGTCCTCTCGGACATCCACGGGAACCTGCCCGCCCTCCAAGCCGTGCTGGATGCGCTGCGACCCTTCGATGCGCTGTGGCAGCTCGGAGACATCGTCGGCTACGGCCCGGAGCCCGATGCGGTGGTGAGCGCCCTCCGAGAAGCCGGCGCCGGCGGTGTGCGAGGCAACCACGACGCCGCCGCCCTCGGCCTGATCGAAGCCGACGCGTTCAACGACGATGCCCGCGAGGCCGTGGAGTGGACCGCGGACGTTCTCGCCGAACCCGCCCGCGAGTGGCTCGCGAACCTCCCCGAGCGCGACACTCAGGGGGACTTCACGCTCGTCCACGGCAGTCCGCGCGACCCGACCTGGGAGTACGTCTACTCGATGCCCGTGGCGCGCGCCAACTTCCCGGCGTTCTCGACGCGCCATTGCCTGGTGGGGCACACCCACGTGCCGCTCGTCTTCCGGCTGGACGACGGCCGGATCGAGACCCTCCAGCCCTCGGACGGGTCGAGCCTGCAGCTCGACGACCGGCGAACGATCATCAATCCCGGGAGCGTCGGCCAGCCACGGGACGGTGACCCGCGGGCGTGCGCGATGGTCATCGATACCGAGGAGGGCTCCATCGCGTGGCACCGCATCGACTACGAGATCGCCACGACGCAGGCCCGGATGCGCGACGCAAGGCTGCCCGAACGCTTGATAGACCGGCTCCGTCACGGCCTGTGACGCTCGTGGCCCGACACCGATGATCGATTCGTGATCGGCGGACGGCGCCCGCTCCAGGGACGCAAACCGGGCGACAAGCGGGTCCGTGTCGAACGGAAGCACGCCGAGTACTTCCGCTACGACGAGGAAGGCGTGCTGGTCGCCAAGCCGAAGGCGCACGAAGAGCACAGCGCCGTCGGCCGGACCATCGCGGCCGTCCGGCGGGCGTTCTTCGGCGCGCCGCTGTCGAGCGAAGCCGACCTGGAGCAACGGCTCGACAAGAAGAAGGCACTGGCCATCTTCAGCTCCGATGCGATCAGCTCGAGCGCCTATGCGACCGAGGAGATCCTGCGGGTGCTGGTGCTGGCCGGTGCGGCCGCGATGCTGCTCAGCATCCAGGTCGCGATGGCCATCGCGGCGCTGCTGTTCGTGGTCGCCATCAGCTACCGGCAGGTCTGCTTCGCGTATCCGACGGGCGGCGGCTCGTACTCGGTGGCCGGGCGCAACTTCGGCCGGATCGCATCGCTCGTGGCCGCTTCCGCCCTGATCATCGACTACGTCCTGACGGTCGCCGTGTCGACGTCGTCGGCTGTCGAGCAGATCGTCTCCGCCGTGCCTGGCCTGAAGACCGAGAGCATCGTCATCGGTGTCGCCGCGATCGCCCTCATCACACTCGGCAACCTGCGCGGACTGCGGGAGTCGGGGAGCATCTTCGCGCTGCCGACCTACCTGTTCCTCGGCAGCGCCCTCCTGATGATCGGGATGGGCGTGTACCGCATCCTGGTCGAGGGTGGCGGCGTCCCGGTCGAGCAGCGATTCACGGGCGTCCCATCGGCCGTCGAAACGGTCGGTGTGCTGCTGCTGCTCAAGGCCTTCGCCGGGGGCTCCGTGGCGCTCACCGGTACCGAGGCGATCGCGACGGGCGTCAACGCCTTCAAACCACCCGAATCGCGGAATGCCGCCAACACGCTGATGGTGATGGCGGCGCTCCTGGCCATCCTGTTCATCGGCATCACCTTCCTTGCCGTGAACTACGGCATCTTCCACGTCGACGGCGGCGCAACCGTCATCGCCCAGGTCTCAGCGCGCATCTACGGCGACGGCTCGCTCGGGTTCTACGCGTTCCAGCTCTTCACGGCGCTGCTGCTGTTCCTCGCCGCGAACACGAGCTTCAACGCCTTCCCGCGGCTGGTGGCGATCCTGGGCCAGGACGGCTTCATGCCCCGCCAGTTCTCGTTCCGGGGCGACCGCCTCTCGTTCACGATGGGCATCGTCCTGCTGGGCATCCTGGCTGCCTCGCTGGTGATCCTGTTCGGCGGCGTCACGCACGCGCTCATCCCGCTCTACTCGGTGGGCGTGTTCCTCGACTTCACGATCAGCCAGTCGGGCATGGTCAGGCATTGGCTGCGCGAGCGCGGGCGGGGCTGGCAGTACCGCATCACGATCAACACCGTCGGCGCCGTGCTGACCGGCATCGTGCTGGTCGTGGTCACGTTCGCGAAGGCGCCACAGTCGCTGCTCGTGCTGCTGCTGATCCCGCTCCTCGTCGGCATCATGCTCTTCATCCGCCGCGAATACGACGATCAGGCCGACGAGCTGGCGGTTCGACCGGAGCAGGTCATCGGACCGCCGCATCGCCGCGAACGGGTGATCCTGCCGGTGCCCGGCATCACTCGCGCGGTCGTCCAGGCCGTGAACTTCGGCCGCTCGCTGTCGGACGACGTCCGGGCTGTCCATGTCACCGACGACGCGGAGGCAGGAGCACGGCTGCGCAAGGACTGGGAGCGCCAGATCCCGGGCGTGCCCCTGGTGATCGTCGAGTCGCCGTTCCGGGCGCTCGTGCAGCCCTTCCTGACCTATCTCGACGTGATGGTCCCGCCAGAAGAGGACACCATCACCATCGTGGTGCTGCCCGAGTACGTGGCCCGGCACTGGTGGGAGCGGTTGCTCTACAACCAGACCGCGAACCGGATGCGTGAGGCGCTGGTCGGCAGACCCGACACCGTCGTCGCGAACGTCCCCTACCGCCGCGAGAAGCCCTGACCCGACGGTCCAGCGAACGCGCGATGGTAGGCTTCGGGGGTGCCCGAGACTCCCTTCGCGCCGCTCAAACGTGCCGTGGTCGGCCTCAACGGCGGCCCCACTGACGCCCGGGTCGTCAAGCTCGGCTGCCAGCTGGCGAAACCTCTCAAGGCGGAGCTGATCGCCCTCCACATCGTTGAGGTCGACTGGAGCCATGACCTGGAGGAGGACATCGCGAGCGACAACGTGATCGCCTCCACGGTCCTCGACCTGGCCGAGCGGATCGGCGAGAAGATGGGCCAACCGATCAGGACCGAGCTCCTCCAGGCGCGCGATGTGGGCGCGGCGCTGGTCGACGAGGCTGCGGAGCTCGAAGCCGACGTCATGATCATCGGTCTGCCGTACCGCAAGAAGTTCGGCGGCGACTTCGCGATCGGCCGGACGGTGCCCTATGTGCTCCAGAATGCCGCCTGCCAGGTCATCGTCGTCCGGGAGCCGATCGGCGCCCGGGACAGCGGGCCGGCTGCCGACCAGCTGGTGGGCAGCGTTCGTCGGGCCGGATCACCGGCCTGACGTCCGCACGGCCGACATCACAGCGGAGGACCGCATCCGGATGCGAGTGATCATCGTGGGTTGTGGCAGGGTCGGCGCTGGTCTGGCCGAGAGCCTCGCGCGTGCCGGCAACGAGGTGACCATCCTGGACGTCACCAGCGAGGCCTTCAACCGCCTTGAGTCCGATTTCCCGGGCAGCGCGGTCCGGGGCGACGGCACGGACGAGGACGTCCTTCGGCGAGCCGGGGCGGAAGGCGCCGATGCGCTCTTCGCGCTGACCGAGGGTGACAATCGCAACATCCTCACAGCGCAGCTGGCGGCAGAGACCCTGGGCATCGCCCAGGTCGTGGCCAAGATCAACGACCCGGTCCGCGCGCAGGCCTACCGCGACCTCGGTCTGGCGACCATCTGCCGGACGACGATGCTGGTCGACGCCCTCGCACAGTTCCTGGGCATGCCCGGCGATCCGGGAGAGACCGGGGTCAGCACGGCGACCGGCCAGCATCCGGGTGGCGAGCACCATGACACCGCCGCGACGGGGCCAGCCCCCCGGCCGGCCACGGAGCCCGCGGCCACGGCCGGGGACCCGGCCGGCGTGGAGACGGCCACGAACAAGGAGCCCAGAGCCGCCCCGAACGCCGGCCGGACGGGCGACGGCCGCTATCGGCGACCATGGAAGCTGCTTCGCCGGAACGACGAACGCCGCGGGGAGGACTGACGTGTACATCATCGTGGTCGGCGGCGGCAAGGTCGGTTACTACCTGACGAAGGAGTTGCTGGCCGCAGGGCACGAGCTTGTGCTCATGGAGAAGGATCCGCGACGCGCCCGGCAGATCGCCGACGAGGTGGGCAGCATCGTGCTCGCACGAGACGGCTGCGAGGGCAAGCACCTCGCCGAGGCCGGCGCGAACCGGGCTGGCATCGTCGCTGCGGTGACTGGCGATGACGAGGACAACCTGGTCGTCTGCCAGATGGCGAAACACCACTTCGACGTGCGGCGGACCATCGCCCGGTGCAACAACCCCAAGAACGAGGTGCTCTTCCGCCACCTTGGCGTCGACGAGGTCATCAGCCCCACGCGGATGGCGCTCGCCGCGATCGAGCAGGACATCCCCGTCCATGAGTTGCTCCACCTGGCCCAGTTCCGCGGTGGCGAGCTGGAGCTCCTGGAAGCGCAGATCACCGAGGACTCGCCCGCCATCGGGCGGCCCGCGCGGGACCTCGACCTGCCCGATGGCTGCCGGATGTTCCTGGTCATCCGCGGCGACGAGCCGCAGCCCGTAGGCCCCGACACGGTCCTCCAGGCTGGCGACAAGGTCATCGCGGTCTCCAAGGTCGAGAACGAGGGCCGGCTGCACCGCGAGCTCATCGGTGACGACGGCGCGGAGCAGGACGCCTGACGGGTCCTCTCGTAACAGAGGCTCGCCACCGGCCGAGTTCCGCGTCGGTGCTCCGGCGGGCGCTCCTCGTGTGGGGCCTGGGCCATCTCGCCATCGGTGACGGCCGGGGCTGGCTCCTGCTCGCCCTCCAGGCCGCCAGCGTGGCCGGGATATCGGTGCTCGCCACGGCGCTGCTCGAGAGCGACCGCGACATCCTCGTCTTCCTGGCGGTCGTGGGCTACCTCGTCGTCTGGGCCGGCCAGGCGGTCGACGCACACCGCCGCGCGGAGCTGCTCGGCGGAGCGCCGGGCGGCGCGATCCAGATCCTCGTCCTCGCGCCGGCCGCGATCGCGGCTCTGACACTGTTCTGGCTGGTGGGAGGCAGCGCCGGCTCGCCGGCGGCAGTGCTGCAGCGGTACGTCACGGCGTGGAAGCAGGACCAGCCGGCCGTTGGGCGCGGCCTGTTCCTCGTGCCACCGGAACCGGGCGAGCTGGGTGCCATCTGGACCGACCAGTCGGCGTACCTGGCCATGCGGCTCACCGCGCTGCAGTCATCGCTCGGCTCTGGCAGCGGCATCGACCCGCGCCAGCCCTGGACGAGCCTGCTGTTCGTCCCCATCGAGCCTGCCTCAGACGCCACGGGGACCGGCGTGGTTGTGCCGGCTCCGGACACCGTGATCGGGATCCAGATCGTGCGCCAGGTGACGGTGAGGGGCAGCTTCTTCGGGTTGTTCCCGACCGCCTCACAGGAGAGCCGGCCGATCGAGCGGATCGGGACCGTGACGCTTCGGGCGATCGCGCGTGAGCCCGTGCTGGGCGTTTCGCGCGGCATCATCTGGCGCATCGACACGGTTGATCTGCCGCCCAGCTGATTGCACACGACACGACGACCGGGACGGTCACGCAGGACCTTGGGAGGCGTCGGGTTGTCACAGGAAGCGGCAAAGTGTTGCGTGGACGCTACCTACAGTCTTGACAATGGTGTTGTCAGGTTTTAGGGTTCGGACCGTCAAGCCCCGCCTCGAGTCAGCGGCCCATCATCCGGCCCGGTCGGGCTCGGCTGCGACACCCCGGATCGACCCACCCGCGACACCACCAGATCGACCAGAAGGAGCTCCGGATCATGACCATGGCCCGCCGTGCTTCGCCGTTCGGGGAGCTGCTCTCGCTTCGCCAGGCGATGGATCGCCTGTTCGAGGACTCCTACGTTCGATCGCGCGGAGTCGCCTACGGCAGCGTCGAAGCGCTCGCCCTGCCACTGGACATCTACAGCACGCCGGAGGCGATCGTCGTGGAGGCCGCGCTGCCCGGCGTACGGCCGGACGACGTGGAGATCACCGTCCTCGGCAATACCCTGACCATCTCCGGCACTAGCTACGAGGATCGAACGAGCCCGGAAGCGGACTTCATGTACCAGGAGCTCCGTCGCGGCACGTTCTCGCGGACGGTGGCCCTGCCGAGCAACCTCGACACGCACGCCTCCACCGCCACGTTCGAGCACGGCATGCTGCGCCTGTCCATCCCCAAGGCGCCGGAAGCCAAGCCGCGCCAGATCCGCATCACGCCGACGCACGACAGCTCCGCCGGCCGCGGCTCGGGCACCGGCGGCGATGAGCCGAGTGGGACCCAGGGCGGAAATGACAGCTGGGCGGCTGGGATGGCTCCGGGCGCCAGCGACGAGAGCCGTGCGACGGGGTTCGGCGAGACCGACGGCACCGAGGGCGTCGAGAGCGGCCAACCCGGCTGGGAGGCTGCCGTGGACAGCAATGCCTGGACAGAGCCGAGCGCGTCCACCGAAAGCTGGGGGCAGCCAGAGGGGACGGCCACGACCGGCGAATGGCAGCAGGCCGCCGAGGTCGGCGACACCTGGAGCCCGACGAGTACCGCGGAAGGCGGGGAGTCCTGGGGTCAGACCCGTGATTCGTGGAACCAGCGGGACGCCTCGAATGGCAGCACGTGGGGCGCGGGCACAGCGACGCAGGATCCGTACACCACCCCGACGGGAGCCGCGCAGCAGTGGCAGGTCGGCCAGGAGCAGGCCTCCTCGACCTGGCAGGTGGCCGCCGGAGGCAGCGAGTGGGAAGACCCGACGGAGATCCACACCGGAGTGGAGACGCCGGACAGCGCCGCCAGCGTGGGGGCAGTCGAAACCCAGGGCCCCGTGACCGACGCGGACACCAGGGGTGGCAGCGAGCCCGCGCGAGGCTGACCCATGGCAACCGATCGAGCCGATGCCAGGACAGGTACCCGGACGGATCCTTCTCGCCCGGTCTACGTCATCAGCGTGGCGGCGGACATCGTCCACGTCCATCCGAGGACGCTCCGCATCTACGAGTTCGAGGGGCTCATCTGCCCGGCGCGAACGCCGACCAACATCCGCCTCTTCAGCGAGAACGACATCCGCCGGGTCCTCTGGATCCGTTATCTGACCCAGAACATGGGCGTGAACCTTGCCGGTGTCCGGCTCCTCTTCGAGATCGAGGAGCGGCTCGGCACCCGCATCCTGGAGACCCTCATCACCGAGCGACCCGAGCGGGACGCCTCGGGCGCATCTGACGACCAAACGGCCGCCTCCCGCGAGGAACGGGCTCCGGCCGCCGCTCGACGCACGCGCAGCGCGCCGACCGAACGCTAAGGAGACTCATGGCTACTCGAAACCCCAAGACCAAGCCGGCCGCGAAGCAGGTGCCGGAAGTGGTCAAGGACCTCCGCGAACTACCGCTCGTGGCGCTCCGCGAGACGGTGATCTTCCCGGAGATGATCGTGCCGCTCCAGGTGGGCCGCGACAAGTCCGTCCAGGCCCTCAATCGCGCCGTGGCGGATGCGTCGCCCATCGCGCTGGTCACGCAGCGGCAGGCCGACAAGGAGGACATCTCGGAGCCCGGTGAGCTCTACGAGATCGGCACCCTTGCCAAGATCGCCCAGGTCGTGCAGCTCCAGGACGGCACCGTGCGTGCCATCGTCCAGGGCCAGCAGCGGCTGCGGTTGCTGAGCTTCGTGAGCTCCGAGCCGTACCTCCTGGCGCGCGTGGAGGTGCTCGCCGACGAACCCGCCTCCGATCTGGAGATCCAGGCGCTCGTCCGAACGGTGCAGGCGCAGATCGAGCAATACGTCCAGTCGGGCGCGCCCGTGCCGCCCGAGGCTGCCGTCGCGGCCCGCAACATCACGGAGCCGGGGCTGCTCGCCGACATGGTCGCGTACAGCCCCGACATGAGCACGGAGCAGCGCCAGGAGCTGCTCGAGACCATCGACGTCACCGAGCGGCTGAAGCTCGTCTCGAACTTCCTGGCGCACCAGATCGAGATCCTCGAGCTCAAGGGCAAGATCCAGTCCGAAGTCAAGTCCGAGATGGACAAGACCCAGCGCGAGTACATCCTCCGCGAGCAGCTCAAGGCGATCCAGCGTGAGCTCGGCGAGGACGACCCGCAACAGGCAGAGATCAACGAGCTGCGCGACAAGGTCGAGCAGGCCGGCATGCCCGAGGAGATCAAGGCTCGGGCCATCCGCGAGGTAGACCGGATGAGCCGCATCCCCTCCGCGTCGCCGGAGGTCGGGGTCATCCGGACGTACGTCGACTG
This sequence comes from Chloroflexota bacterium, assembly GCA_013694835.1. Classification (GTDB taxonomy): domain Bacteria; phylum Chloroflexota; class Limnocylindria; order Limnocylindrales; family CSP1-4; genus JACDBP01. Next base: position 3,186 of record JACDBP010000344.1, on the reverse strand, counting down.
GCTCATCGGCCTGCCGTGGAACCTGGCGACGGACGACAACCTGGACATCAGGGAGGCCGCCAGGATCCTCGAGGAGGACCATCACGGCCTGGACAAGGTCAAGGAGCGGATCCTCGAGTACCTCTCGGTGAGGACCCTCGCGGATACCATCCGCAGCCCGATCCTCTGCTTCGTCGGCCCGCCCGGCGTCGGCAAGACCTCGCTCGGCAAGAGCATCGCCAAGGCGATGGGCCGCAAGTTCGTGCGGATGAGCCTGGGCGGCATCCACGACGAGGCGGAGATCCGCGGCCACCGACGGACGTACATCGGTGCCCTTCCGGGTCGCGTCATCCAGAACATCAAGACCGCGGGCTCGAACAACCCCGTGTTCATGCTCGACGAGGTCGACAAGATCGGCATGGACTTCCGGGGCGATCCGAGCTCGGCGCTGCTCGAGGTGCTGGACCCAGAGCAGAACAACACCTTCCAGGACAACTACCTGGAAGTGCCGTTCGACCTGAGCCGCGTGCTGTTCGTGGCGACGGCCAACCTGCTCGATCCGATCCCGGCCGCCCTGCGCGACCGGATGGAGGTCATCGCCCTGCCGGGCTACACGCAGCAGGAGAAGATCGAGATCGGCAAGCGGTTCCTCATCCCCAAGCAGATGGAGAACCACGGCCTGACGAAGAAGACGATCGAGATCGCCGATACGGCGATGGTCTCACTGGTGCAGGCCTACACCAAGGAGGCCGGCGTCCGGAACCTGGAGCGGGAGATCGCGAGCGTCATGCGCAAGGTCGCCCGGCAGGTGGCCGAGGGACGCAAGCGCAAGACGACGGTCGACCCCAAGAAGATCGCGGAGTACCTCGGCCCGCCGCGCTACGAGTACGGCGAGCTCGAGACAGAGGACCAGACCGGCGCGGCCACCGGTCTCGTGGTCACCGAAGTCGGCGGCGACGTGATCGCCATCGAGGTCACCAAGATGGAGGGCAAGGAGGACTTCATCCTCACCGGCCAGCTTGGTGAAGTGATGCGGGAGTCCGCGCGAGCGGGGCTGTCGTGGATCCGGGCACACGCCAAGGAGCTCGGCATCTCCCGCGAGACCTTCGAGAAGAACACCCTCCACATCCACGTCCCTGCCGGCGGCATCCCCAAGGACGGTCCATCCGCAGGCATCACGATGGCCACCGCGATGGTCAGCGCGCTCACCAGCATCCCGGTCCGCAAGGACCTGGCGATGACCGGCGAGATCACGCTGCGTGGGCGCGTGCTGCCGATCGGCGGGCTCAAGAGCAAGATCCTCGCGGCGCACCTCTCGGGTGCACGGATGGTGATGCTTCCCCAGAAGAACGAGAAGGACCTTCGGGACATCCCCGATGAGATCCGCAAGCAGATGAAGCTCGTCCTGGTCGACTCGATGGACCAGGTGCTCGCCACTGCCCTCCGGCGCAAGCCGGCGGCGTTGGTGGCACCGCCACCGGAGATCATCGACAAGAACGACGACCTGAGCGATCGGCCGTCGGCACCGGACAAGGTGACCCGAGGCTTCCCGACACCTGAGCAACCGCCCGCGGTCGTGGCACCGCGGAGCGACCACCACTAGCAAGCGACGCGTGGAGCCCGGCGGCGGCGCCGGGAGCTATGCGCTTCGCGCAGCACGCGCCGAAGGCGACCGGCGAAGCAAAGAGACGCAACCAGCGGCTCGGCGGGTGACCGCCGGGCCGTCACCTGACGGCAGCCCCTAAGGGAGCGGGAACAGCAAGGAAGACCGCAAGCGACGTACGGAGCCCGGTGGGACGCCGGGACCCGTACGCTTCGCGCGCAGCAGGTGCCGAAGGCGAGCTGCGGAGGAAGACATGGATTACAAGGACTACTACAAGGCGCTCGACGTGCCGCGGACGGCCTCCCAGGACGACATCAAGAAGGCGTTCCGCAAGCTCGCCCGCAAGTACCACCCCGATGTCAACGCGGGGGACACGGCCGCCGAGCAGCGGTTCAAGGAGATCAGCGAGGCGGACGAGGTCCTCTCCGATCCCGAGAAGCGCAGGGCCTATGACGCTTTGGGCGCGAACTGGGAGGCGTACCAGCGCGCGGGCGCGACCGGCCAGGGCGGCTTCGGGCCGGGCTTCGATCCGTTCGCGGGACGACCGGGCTTCGCCGGCGGTACCCGGCCCGGCGGCATCAGGTTCGAGTACAGCGGCAATGCCGAGGACCTGGCCGGCTTCAGCGAGTTCTTCCAAAGGTTCTTCGGTGGGGCGCGTGCTGCGGCCGCCGGTGCGGCCCGACAGGGCAACGAGCGCGTGCGGCAACGTGCCCGGGACCGTGCGGAGGATGCGGAGTTCAACGAGCTGCTCTCGCAGCTCGGCGGGCTGGAGGTGGACGGCATCCAGCGTGCCGGCCGGACGCGAACGGCGGCGCCCACGAAGCAGCACGCCGAGGCGACAGCGGAGCTGACCCTCGAGGAGGCGTTCACGGGCACCGAGCGGATGGTCCAGGTGGACAGCAAGCGGCTCGAGGTGAAGATCCCGGCAGGGGTCGACACCGGCAGACGCATCCGGCTGACCGGCAAGGCAGGGCCGGGCCCGGATGCCGGCGACATCTACATCAAGGTCTCGATCAAGCCCCACGGCGTCTTCACGCGCAGGGAAGACGACCTGCACCGCGAGCTCCCGGTCACCCTCGCCGAGGCCCTGCTGGGTGCCGAGGTGCCGGTCGAGACACTCGGTGGCGGGCGCCTGCTGCTGCGCATCCCACCCGAGACCCAGACCGGCCGCACGATCCGGCTCGCCGGCAAGGGGATGCCCAGGTTCCGCGCCGAAGGCCGTGGCGATCTCCTGGTCAAGGTCCGCGTCGTCCTGCCATCCGGGCTCGACGAGAAGGCACGTGAGCTGGCGGATCGGTTCCTGGACCATGTCGCCCAGCCGGATCCGCGCGGCGAGCACAGGACGTAGTCGTTTCGAGCGCGTCGTCAGCCCGCCCCGCCGCGCCCGGCCCAGGAGGCTGGTCGTTCTGGGCACCGAACGCCGCGGTCCGGGCGGCCCTCACGACCCGCTGAGGGCTGCCAGTCCTCGATCTCGCGCCGGACGCGGCGCACGGGCGGGCCTCACGACACGCTGAGGGTTGCCAGTCCTCGATCTCGCGCCGAAGAGCGTCTGGAGGTCACCAGGACCACCTTCGGGCCCTGAACGACGACTCCCAGTCCTCACG
>JACDBP010000340.1 GCA_013694835.1 Chloroflexota bacterium | reverse complement strand
GTGCGGATCGCGAGGTCGGCGGCTGCCCGTAGGCAGGCACCGGACGCTGGCCGCCGGATCGCTGGCCGCCGGATCGCTGGTCGCCGGATCGCTGGCCGGTCCCCGCTCGTTGGCCGCCACCGGAACGCTGGCGGATCGGCTCTGGCCTGATGCGTGGGTCGGGCTCGAAGCCCGGCACGATGACGATCGGCACAGGGTGGCGCAGCAGCGACTCGATGTCGCGCAGCAGCCGCGCCTCGTCGACACACACCAGCGAGATCGCCTCGCCGTCCACGCCGGCCCGGCCCGTCCGTCCGATGCGGTGGACGTAGTCCTCGGGGACCATCGGCAGCTCGTAGTTGACCACGTGCGGGAGCGACTCGATGTCGAGGCCGCGCGCCGCGAGATCCGTGGCCACCAGCACGCTGACGCGACCTGCCTTGAAGTCGTTCAGGGCTCGCACGCGCTGCGGCTGGCTCTTGTTGCCGTGGATGGCCGCGGCCTCGATGCCATCCTTGTCGAGCTGCTCGGCGAGCCGGTTCGCGCCGTGCTTGGTCCGCGTGAAGACCAGCGCCTGGTCGATCCGGCGCGTGCGCACCAGGTGGCTCAGAAGCTCGCGCTTGCGCTCCCGGTCGACCGGAAAGACCAGCTGGCTGACCAGGGTCGGTGCCGTGTTCCTGGGCGAGACCTGGACGAACGCCGGATCCTGGAGGATATCGCCGGCGAGGCGTCGGATCTCGTCGGAGAAGGTCGCCGAGAACAGCAGGTTCTGTCGACGGGCCGGCAGCAGCGCCAGGATCTTCCGGATGTCGCGGATGAACCCCATGTCGAGCATCCGATCAGCCTCGTCGAGGACCAGGATCTCCACCCGAGAGAGATCGATCGTGCCCTGCCCGACGTGGTCGAGGAGCCGCCCCGGCGTCGCCACGACGATCTCGGGGCCGGCCCGGAGCGCCCGGACCTGGGGGTCGAAGCCGACACCGCCGTAGATGATGGTCGAACGGACGGGGCGCTGGGCGCCGTACGTCCGAACGCTTTCCTCGACCTGGAGGGCGAGCTCGCGGGTCGGCGTGAGTACGAGGGTGCGGATGGGACCGCGTCCGGCAGAGCGGCCGTCGCGCCCCGCGGCGGACAGATGCCCGTTGGCAGGTCGAGGGTGGCCGAGGCGCTGGAGCAGCGGGAGGACGAACGCTGCCGTCTTGCCGGTGCCTGTCTGGGCGGCGGCCAGGACGTCGCGACCGGCGAGGACGAGGGGGATCGCCTCGCGCTGGACGGGCGTCGGCTCGGTGTATCCCTCCGCGGCGACCGCGCGAAGGAGGTCGGGCGCGAGCCCGAGTAGGTCAAAGGTCACTGGGTGACTCTCCTGAGGGCCCACCCGCGTGCATCGCGGGGCCCGGTCAGGGGCGGGAAGAGGATCGGGATCGAACGGAAGGACCGAGGCGCAGACCGGCGGCGCCTATCGAACACGTGTGCGAAACATAGCCGATTTCCGCCGATCCGGCGTGCCGCACCTGGATGACCGATCGAGCCACCGGCGAACGTCGCGCCCTGACCCTCACGCAGTGGCGGCCTCGCGCGGCGGCTCGACCATCAGGACCCACGCCGATTGGACCCCGAACACCAGGATCGCGGTGACCACGATGGCCTCCACCTGCAGGGCGGTCAGTGCAAGGCCGAGCGTGCCAGGCAAGCCCGGCACGAGCGCCAGCAGCGTGACGATCGCGTAGACCGGCAGCACGACCCACTGCATCAGGGCCACCATCCGAGGCGTGTCGTGCTCGGCACGCAACGCCTGGAGCGTGAGCACCACACCTGCGACGCCCAGCGCCCCGGCCGCTGCGAAGGTCAGCTGCCAGACCAGGGCCACGCCCGGCGCGATGATCGACAGGAGGGACATCGTGCCTGGCAGCAGGAAGTGGATCGAGACGATGTAGGAGAGCAGGCGTCGCGCCCGATCCTTCCGCCAGTCGCCTTTCGACTGCACCACCACCCACCAGAGGCCGTGGAGCGTGAAGGAGATGCCGCTCACGATCCCGTAGAAGGCCGCCGTCTCCATGTTGTCCTCCCGCGATGACCCCCGCTCCGAACCGTCTGCCCGTTGCGCCACGATGTTGACGCGCGGATCACTTCTGCGCGCCTGAGCTGCCCTCACGCATCAAGTGCCGCCAGGATCCCGGCGGCCGCGCGCACGCCATCGACCGTGTTCGGGCGCAGCTGGACCTGAAGATGCGCCATCCCGAGAGGCTCGTAGCGACGCAGCTGGGCCGCCAGCTCGGCCGGTGTCCCGCGCAGCTCGCGTTCCTCCGCTTCGACGCCGGCCGCGGGGATCGTCCGGATGAGCACCTCGGCCGAACGGGTCAGCGTCGCGGGGTCGCGTCCCACGGCGCGGCAGGCGGAATCCACGCGTTCACTGAGCTCGGATGCCTCCTCGGCGGTCCGCAGGCCTGCGTTCCAGTGATCGGCCAGCTCCGCGGTGAGCCGGAGCATCCGCGGCCCGGCCGCGCCGACCATCACCGGCGGGCCATGCAGCCGGGGGCCGCGCGGCCGCAGCTCGGCTCCTCGCGCGCTGACGACGCGGTCCTCGTGGTCCGCCCGGCCATCGCGAAACATGGAGCTGATGATGCGGAGCGCGTCGTCGAACCGGTCGAAGCGGTCGTCGAAGGGAAGGTCGAAGGCTCGGAACTCGGGCTCGTTCCAGCCTGCGCCATCTTCGCCAGCAGCGCCGGGTTCCGGAACGCCGCGCAGCTGACGTAGGTGCCAAGACCCAGCCGCGGCGTCGCCACGGCAAGGGCGCTGAGCAGCGTCCACGAGTCCCACGCCCCGCGCCAGGTGCCATCGTCGGCGCGAAAGCCCATATGATCGGACACCCAGACCTCGTCGTACCCGAGCTCCTCCGCCGCTTGCGCCATCGCCAGGATGTCCCCCCAGCGAGGCGTGGCTCCGCCGGCCTGGCCCTCGACGTAGGGCAGGTTGAGGCCGATCCGGAACGGCCGTCCACTCACCCGACGTGCGGCTTCACATCCTGCATCAGCCGCGTCATCGACTCGTCGTCGTACGGCGCGGGAAACGCGAAGATGAGGTGCCGGTAGCCGACGTCAACGTGAGCAAGGACCCGCTCCAGGACATCTTCAGGCGTGCCGACCGGCTGGTCGTCCCAGAGCTTCGCATCGCCATTTCGCAGAAAGGTCTCCCGGTATACGCGCTCGGCCTCCTCGCGCGAGTCGCGGATGATCAGCTGACCCATGCCGGCGGTCCGCTCGATCTCCGCGGGGTCCCGGCCCACCGCGTCGCAGTGCTCGAGCAGGATCGCCTCCTTTCGCTTGACGGTCTCGACGCCGCCGCCGATGTTGTTGGCGTCGGCGTATCTCGCAACGAGCTTCAGGGTGACCTTCTCGCCGCCGCCGCCGACAAGGATCGGCAGGTGGGGCTGGATGGGCGGCGGATCGTTGCGCACCTGCGTTGCCCGGTAGTAGCGGCCGGCGGCTGTCGGCTCCTCGCCATGGAGCATCCCGCGGATGACCGGCAGCGCCTCCCCGAGCCTTCGCAGCCGTTCCGGCGCGTCGCCGTACTCGAGGCCGAAGGCGACGTGTTCCGTCTCGAACCACGCGGCGCCGATGCCGAGATACATCCGCCCGCCGCTGATGTGGTCCAGCGTGGTGACCATCTTCGCGACGAGTGCCGGGTTGCGGAACGTGTTGGCGCCGACCATCAGGCCCAGGCGCACGCGATCGGTGGCCTGCGCCCAGGCGCCGAGCGTGACGTAGGGCTCGAGCATCGGCCCCTCGTGCGAGCCGACGATGGGGTAGAGGTGGTCCCAGGTCCAGAGCGAATCGAAGCCGGCGCGCTCGACGCGCGTGACGGCATCCAGCCAGAGCGGCCAGTCGGTGTACTGGTTCCAGAGGTTCGCGCCGAAGCGCACGGTCGATCCGGGCAAGGTGGGCTCCAGTCGGTCTCGGGCATCTGGACGGTGGTGCCTCCGGACAAGCCTAGGCGAAGTCGGCCGTGCCCTCGACGAGGCAGGCTTCGACAAAATGGGGCAGGAGGCTCGCCCAGCCCCCGGCGTTCGCATCTCGCCGCTCCCGGCCCCTGGTGCCGAGGCGCTCCCAGCCCCGATGCGCGATCTCGACTCGCGTGCCGCCGGGAGAATCGGTGAACGTGATCTCCACTTCGGTCGCATCCGCCCGGTCGGCCCGCAGGTGCCACAGGTAGACGAGTCGGTGCGGCGGCTCCCAGGCGATGATCTCGCCCCAGTCGTGCTGGATACCGCCGGCCGTCCGCTCGTAGATGCGGCCCCCGACCCGGGGTTCGAAGATGACCTGGAGGCCCGCCTCCACCGTCACGGTGTGACTCACCGGCCACCAGCTGGTCGTCCTTGCGGTCCAGGTTCGGAAGGCGTGCGCGGCGTCGCAGGCCACTTCGAACGAGAGATGCAGCGGTTCGATCATCGGTCGTCCGTCTGGTCATCCTCGACAGCAGCGCGGAACCGGGTGGCCGCGTCGCCCCAGACCTGCCGCAGGTAGTCGCGGACGGCTTCCACGCCCTTGTCGTGGAGGCGGTACACGCGACGGGTGCCCTGGGGATGTTCGACCACCAGCCCCGCGGCCTTCAGGAGACTGAGGTGTCGGGAAACGGCCGGCCTGCTGATCGGCAGCGCATCGGCGATCTCACGCACCGACCGTCCGCCGGACCCGAGCAGCTCGACGATGGCGCGTCGGTTCGGGTCGCCGAGGGCACCGAAAGGATCGCCGGTCGACAAGGAGGACATGGCACTCCGATCCTACTCGTCGTCGGGTACCCGGTCTGGTACCGCAGTGCGGGGGGACCGTCGCGGAGCGGCTACGCTCCCGCCATGGCCCAGCAGGCGAGCCCACCGCCGCGAATCGTCACGCTCGTACTGGTGACCCCGGACGGCCGACCCA
>JACDBP010000331.1 GCA_013694835.1 Chloroflexota bacterium | reverse complement strand
CCCCTCGGACAAGTCGATCGGGCACCGGGCGCTCATCGCGAACGCGCTGGCGTGCGGCGAAGCCGTCGTGGAGCTCCGTCACCCGGGCGCGGATGTGCTGGCGACGGCCGACGCGCTGCGCCACCTCGGCGTGGAGCTGGCCGTCCGCGAGGGACCCGATGGCCGCTGGACGGCGACGATCCATGGGCTCGCCACCGACGGACCCGAGCGAATCGGCAGGGTGACGCTAGCCTCGGCGCAGCTCGATTGCCGGAACTCGGGCACCTCGCTTCGACTGCTCAGCGGGGTCGCGGCCGGCCAGGAGGCGACGTTCACCCTGATCGGCGACGAGTCGCTCTCCCGGCGTCCGATGGAGCGCATCGCGGTGCCACTGCGCCGGATGGGTGCCACCGTCGACACGAACGACGGCCGGCCACCGATCTCCGTCGTGGGACGACGACCGCTCCGGGCGCTCCATCACTCGCTGGCAGTCGCCAGCGCGCAGGTGCTGGGGGCCATCTCCTTCGCCGCGCTCGTGGCCGAGGGCACGACGACGGTAACGACCCCCGCACCGACCCGCGACCACACGGAGCGACTCCTCGGTTGGATGGGCGCCCGCATCGACCGCGACGGAAGGACCACGACGGTTCGCGGGCCGGGCGGGCTGCGCGCCCGCTCGCTGGTGGTCCCGGGCGACCCGTCGTCGGCGGCCTTCTGGCTGGTGGCCGGCGCGGTGCATCCCGACGCCGACCTGACGATCGACGGCGTCAGCCTGAACCCCACCCGCACGGCGCTCATCGACGTGCTGCGCGAGATGGGCGCATCGATCGACATGGAGCCCGATGCGCTGGTGGACGGTCCGGAGCCGGCCGGGCGCCTGCGGGTGCGCTCCGGCGAGCGACTGCGAGGCATCACCCTCCATGGCGATCGGGTGGCAGAGCTGATTGACGAGCTGCCGATCCTGGCGGTGGCGATGGCCACCGCGACGGGACGGAGCGAGCTGCGCGACGCGGCTGAGCTACGGCACAAGGAGTCAGACCGCATCTCACTGATGGTGCGCAACCTTGACGCCATCGGCGCCCAGGTCACCGAGACGCGCGACGGTTGGATCATCTCTCGCGGCATCCCCCGAAACGCCCGGATCCAGACCCGCGGCGACCACCGGATCGCGATGGCCTTCGCCCTCGCGGCGGTCAGCGGCGCGGCCGGGACGGTGGAGATCGATGACCCTGGATGCGTGGCCGTCTCGTACGCCTCGTTCTGGGAAGACCTGGCGACGGTGTCCGCCGCGGCAGGCATCCCGTCGCCCAGCGCGGTGTCCGTGTGAGGCGTCTCCGGCTGCTGACCGCGGGTGAGTCGCACGGGCCCTCGGTGAGCGGCATCCTGGAGGGCCTCCCGGCGGGGATGCGGATCTCGACGGCGGGCGTCGACCGGGACCTGGAGCGCCGGCAGCACGGCTACGGCAGCGGGCGGCGGATGCAGATCGAGCGGGACCGCGTCCGTTGGACGGCCGGCATCCGGTTCGGGCGGACGCTGGGCTCTCCGGTCGGCTTCGAGATCGCCAACCGCGACTGGCAGAACTGGACCGAGAAGATGGCGCAGGAGGATGTCCGTGGGGCACGGCGACCGAAACGCATCACGCTCGCCCGCCCGGGCCATGCGGACCTTGCGGGCGCCATCAAGTACGACACGGACGATATCCGCAACGTGCTCGAGCGGGCTTCGGCGCGCTCGACGGCACCGCGCGTCCTCGCCGGTGCTGTGGCGAGGCAGCTGCTCGCCACCGTGGGCGTGCGGATCTGGAGCTTCGTCGAGCAGCTCGGACCCGTCCGAGCCTTCGGTGGTGTCGACGACCCGGTCGCTGCCGTGCCGGCTGGCTGGGCGGACCGCGACCTGCGCGAGCCGACACCGCTGCGCTGTCCCGACCCCGAGGCGGAGCTGGCGATGATCGTGCTCGTCGACGAGTGCGCGGCGAACGGGGATTCGATCGGCGGCACGTTCGTGGTCGTCGCGGAGGGGCTGCCGGTCGGGCTCGGCTCGATGGCCGAGTGGGACACTCGCCTTGACGGCGCGCTTGCCGGTGCGGTGATGTCCATCCCGGCGGTCAAGGGAGTCGGCATCGGGCTCGGTTTCGGCGTCGCGGGCGCGCACGGGCGGGAGCTGCACGACGAGGTCGACCCGACGTCGGGCGACTGGTCGCGACGGACCAACCGCGCCGGAGGCATCGAGGGCGGGATGTCCAACGGCGAGCCCGTCGTGGTGCGAGCCGCCGTCAAGCCAGTGGCGACGCTGCGGAAGCCGCTCCAGGCG
>JACDBP010000308.1 GCA_013694835.1 Chloroflexota bacterium | reverse complement strand
CCGCGCCGCCAGCTGTATGCCGCGCGTGATTCGGGGCGCGCTCCGGCTCGCTAGGATTCCGGCGATGTCCGCGACTGCCCACCCCACGCCCCGCGGCGGGCTTCCGGTACTCGGCCCGCTGTCACGGCCCGCCCGGATCGCCGTCCTCGTCACGCTGGGCGTGAGCGTGGCGGGGATCATCATGCGCTTCGCCCTGGGGGGTGACCCCACGCGCCTGTTCGTTGTGTCGGCCGCCGGGATCCTCGGGCTGGCCTGGGTCGTGGGGCTGTCGACCGAGCGGCTCGGGGCGCTCACGGGGCCGCGGGTGGGCGGGATCCTCAACGCGACGTTCGGGAACATCGCCGAGCTGATCATCGCGTTCTTCGCGCTCCAGGCCGGGCTGCTCGAGGTGGTCAAGGCGTCGCTCACGGGCTCGATCATCGGCAACCTGCTGCTCGTGCTCGGTGCGAGCGTCCTCGTGGGCGGCCTGCGCAACGGAACCCAGCGCTTCAGCCAGCAGATCGCCGGCGCGAACGCAGCGCTGCTCGTGGTGGCGGCGATCGGGCTATTCGTGCCCGCTGTCTTCGCGTTCAGCAGCAGCGACCGCTCCGAGGGGACGATCCTCGAGGAGTCGGTCATCGTCGCGATCCTGCTGATGGTGGGCTACGTCCTCTCGCTGATCTTCCAATTCACGAATCCCGACGAGACGCTCGGCGCCCACGAGGCGTCCGAGGGCCACGGCGGGCCGGCCTGGAGCGGGCGGACGGCGGTCGTCGTGCTGCTCACGGCAGCGGGCCTCCTGGCGGTGCTGTCCGAGGTGCTCGTCGGCTCGATCGAGCCGTTCATCGAGCGCTTCCACCTGTCCGAGTTCTTCGTCGGGGTGATCCTGATCCCCACCATAGGCAACCTGGCCGAGCACCTCGTCGCGGTGCAGCTGGCGTTCAAGAACAAGATGGAGTTCGCGATGGCGGTCTGCTACGGCTCGAGCCTGCAGGTCGCGCTCTTCGTCGCACCGCTGCTCGTGCTCCTGGGCCTCGTCGTGGGCCAGCCGATGAACCTCGTGTTCCAGCCGCTCGAGGTCGCCGCGGTCGGCGCGGCCGTCGGCATCAGCGCGCTCATCGCGCTCGACGGCGAGTCGAACTGGCTCGAGGGCGCGCTCCTGGTGATCGTCTACGTGATCCTCGGGGTCAGCTTCTTCGAGCTGGTCTGACGTGGCCAAGGCGGGCGGCGACGAGGCAGCGCGGCGAGAGATCGAGAACCTGCTGGACGCGTTCGGTCGGGCCCTCGAGAACCGTGACCCAGCGGGGATGCTTGAGGCCCTGACCGATGACGACGACGTCGTGATCATCCCGAGCGAAGGCGTCGACGCGAATGTCGGTCGGAAGTCCGTCGTCGCCTTCATCCGGCGCCTCGAGACCCACCCGCGCCGCTATGGCTGGCGCTGGACCGAGCGCCGTTTCGTCGTCCACGGAGACGTCGCCTCGTTCCTGGCCATGGGGCGGGAGGTCGTCGAGGAAGGCGGCCGACACTGGACGCAGCCCTATTGCCTCACCGGCGTTGCGGTCCGCACGGCTGCGGGCTGGCGCCTGCAGATGCTCCACGCCTCCGAGGAGGATCGGCCCACGCCGCACCAGGCGTGACCAGGCACGGTGACCGGCGGCGCGACGACCACGCCAGGGAGCGGGGGGTCGGCCGGAGGCGTACCCCGGGCGTTGCAGTGGCCGCTGATAGGATCGGGCCCGTGGACTGCTGCTCACCCGGCGACTCCCCGTTCGATCGCCAGTTCGACGCCCGGCACGCGGCCGGGCATCTTCGCGACTACCGCAAGAGGGTCCCGGGGGCACGACTCGCGCGTTGATCGGCGCGCTGGCCGCGGGAGGTGTCGACGGGCTGACTGTTCTCGATATCGGCGGTGGCGTGGGTGCCGTCCACCATGAGCTGTTGCGCGCCGGGGCTGCGGCCGCCGTCGACGTCGACGCGTCTCGCGCGTACATCTCGGTCGCCCGCTCCGAGGCCAAACGGCAGGGCCATGGCGCTCGCGTCCGCTACGTGGCCGCCGACTTCGTCGCGGTCGCGGATGAGCTCGAACCAGCCGACCTTGTGGCGCTCGACCGGGTCATCTGCTGCTATTCGGACATGGCCGCTCTCGTGGGCAGATCGGCGGCCCTGGCGCGTCGCCGGTATGGCGTGGTCT
>JACDBP010000302.1 GCA_013694835.1 Chloroflexota bacterium | reverse complement strand
CCTGAAGGGTATCCTGCGCGGCCTCTCCCTCAACACGGTGTGCGAAGCGGCCCGCTGCCCGAACATCGGGGAGTGCTGGGAGCAGCGCACGGCGACGATCATGATCCTTGGCGACGTCTGCACTCGCGCCTGCGGCTTCTGTGCGGTCAAGACCGGGCGCCCCACCTGGAGCGACGAGGACGAACCGCGTCGCGTGGCCGAGGCGATCCGGCAGATGCGGCTGGAGCACGTCGTCGTCACCAGCGTGGCGCGCGACGACCTGGCGGACGGCGGCGCACATATCTTCGCCGAGACCATCCGGGCGCTGCGTCGCGAGTGCCCGGGCATGGGCGTCGAGGTGCTCATCCCCGACTTCAACGGCATGGATGAACCACTGCGGGCGGTGATGGAGGCTGGGCCGGACATCCTCAACCACAATCTGGAGACGGTGGAGCGGCTCCAGAAGCCGGTTCGGAAGCGAGCCCGGTACGACCGCTCGCTACAGGTGCTGGCGCGGGCCAGGGAGATGGCGCACGACATCGCCGGCCGTGAAGGCACCGTCCACACCAAGTCGAGCCTGATGGTCGGCCTCGGCGAGGAGCGTTCCGAGTTGAGCCAGGCGTTCCGCGACCTTCGGGCGGTGGAGTGCGACATCCTCACCATCGGCCAGTACCTGCGCCCATCGACGCAGCACCTGGAGCTGGTCCGCTACTACCACCCCGACGAGTTCGCCGAGATGAAGGCCGAGGCGCTGGCCCTCGGTTTCAAGCACGTCGAGTCGGGGCCCCTCGTGCGGAGCAGCTACCACGCTCGCGACCAGGTCCCCGACGAGGCGAAACGGGCACGCTCTCCGCTCCAGGCGGCAGCCGCCGCCAACGGGATCGCCTGACCTGACGCCCGGCCTCCCCAGGCTCAGCCGCCGATCGGAGCCCTGGCCGTCTCCGCTGGGACGGCTCGGCCAGCGGTCCGCGCATCCAGCAGGCCCTGGGCGACCCACCAGGCGAATCCGTCCCGGAGCGTCTCGCTCAACTCCCGGTACGGATGTCCGAGGACCGTGCGACCGCTGGAGCCGTCGGTCGGCCCCAACGTGAGCTGGTACTCGAGGCTCGCCGGCGGCGGCGCTCCCGGCGCGATCCGGCCGCCGGCAAGGTCGTTGAGGCGGGCGACGAAGCGGACGACTGGCGCCGGCAGAACGACTCGCCGGCGCCGCCTGCCGGTCACCGAATCGGCGATGCGAGCGATGGTGCGCATCCGCCGGGTGCCGATCGAGACGAGGTAGCGGCCACCGGGCGGCGCCTCCGCCACGCGGAGGATCACCTCGGCGAGATCGCGCACGTCGGTCCAACCCAGCGCGCCGTCGATCACGCTGCGGCCGGTCAGGATCGCCCTGAGGTAGCCGCCGGAGGTGCCTGGGACGCGGTCGCCCGGCCCGACGACCGCCGTCGGATAGATCGTGGACACCGGTACCCCTCGGATCCGGAACGCATCGGCGACCTCCTCCGCAAGCACCTTGCTGCGCAGGTACGGGTCGCCCCAATGGGGATCGCCCGGCGCCCAGTGCGGAGATCCGGGATCGGTGACACCGATAGCGGGTCCATCGGGGTGCGGCTTCAGGACCACGGCGCTGCTGATGTCGATGACGTGCTTGGTGCCGGCGTCCTGGGCCGCCGTCAGGACGTCTCGCGTGAGCAGCGGATTGTCACGCACGGCTCGCTCGGCGGCCCCGCGCCCATAGACATACCCAGCGGCGCAGTGGACGAGCACGTCCACCCCTTCGAGTGCCGGACGGAGCACTTCCGGCGTAAGGGATGGGAGTGCCAGCTGCTCGATCGGGGCGTCGTCCAGGACGTGGAGCCTTCCTTCGCTGCGCGCCACCGCCCGGACCGCGTGCCCGGCTTCGGCTGCCGCGCGGGCGACCGCCTCCCCGATGAACCCGCTGGCGCCGGTGACAAGGATCCGCACCTGCCGAGGATAACGGTCCTCTGCTCGAGTTGCCTTGCCCATGTGAACAGATGTTCTAAGCTGGCGGGCTGATGCGGGTCGAAATACAGGGTCGGGCTCGCCCGGATCGCCCAAGGGCACGAATGCCCAACGTCACGGATCGCCCAAGGCGGATCGGCAACGCCGCGCCCTAGGCCGTGGAAGAACCCTGCTTTCGCGCCGCGCACCGGTCGCGAAGGCCGTCGATCAGGACATCGAGCGAGAACTCGAACGCGGCATCTCCGCTGGGGTCGTCCTCCTCGCTGCCGCCCGCTGCCGCAGGGCCCTTGCCAGCTGGCCGTGGGCACCACTCGCTTCGCTCATCTGACGGTCGCCCGAAGCCGACGCCGACCTCCGCGCTGATCGTGCCGATGGTGAACGAATGGACGGCACCCTGGGCATGGCGCGCCGTCGCCTCGTCCAGCCCCGCGCGACGCCAAATGTCCAGCATCCGCGCCATGAGCGCGCCGACGCTGCGCTGGCCAGGGCCTGCTGCGGCGAGCAGCGGGAAGAGCCTCGGCTGCGACTTGGCGAATCGGCGGAACGAATGGGCGTAGCAACGCACGGCCGATTCCCAATCCGGTGCCTCACCCTCCGGCGGCGCGATCTGGGCGAGGGCGGCGTCGGCGAGGGCAGAGAACAGCGCGGCCTTGGAGGGGAAATAGCGGTAGAGCGACATCGCCTCCACGCCGAGCTCTCTGCCGAGGCGTCGCATCGAGAGGTCCGCCAGGCAATTGCGGCCGACGTAGCTGATGGCCCCGGCCACGATCCGCTCCCGCGACAGGCGACCGGGGAGACGACCGGCAGGCGTGCCTTCCGCCGAATCGGAGACCGTCGGGCCGTCGGTCGCACCCTGTCGGTCGATCGGCCTGCCCATCGTTCGCTTCACCTGCGCACCCTTGACGGCTTACGGCGTAAGCCGTAGTGTCTGGACGGCGCAAGCTTACACCGTACGTGCGGCTTGGGGAAACCGTCCTTGCGGTGCACTGATGACCGATCGTTCATCAACCGATGAACGGCACAGACCGAGGGAGACGCATGTCCGAGCCCACGACCTCCATGTCCCGCGCCGCGCCGCCGGCCGCGGTCACCCCAGATGGGCCGCCCGTGCGCATCGACCCCCGCGCCAGGTTGCAGATCTACGGCGCCATCCTGCTCGGCCTGTTCCTGGCCGCGCTCGACCAGACGGTCGTCGGCACGGCGCTGCCGCGCATCGCCACCGACCTCCGCGGCAACGAGCTGTTCACCGCTGTCTTCACCGCCTACCTCCTCGCCGCCACCGTGAGCGGCCCCATCTACGGCAAGCTCTCGGACCTCTACGGCCGTCGGCCGATGATGCTCTTCGGGGTCAGCGTCTTCCTGATCGGCTCGCTACTCTCCGGCCTCTCCGCGGAGATGTGGCAGCTGGTCCTGTTCCGCGGCATCCAGGGACTGGGCGCGGGAGCCCTGTTCCCGATCGCCCTCGCGGTCGTCGGCGACCTCTTCAGCCCCGCCGAGCGAGGCAAGTACTCCGGTCTGCTCGGTGCCGTCTTCGGGCTCGCGGCCGTCATCGGCCCGGCCATCGGTGGGATCCTCACCGACACCATCGGCTGGCAGTGGGTCTTCTTCGTCAACCTGCCACTCGGGGTGGTGGTGCTGGCGATCATCTGGCGGCTTCTGCCCCGGGTCAAGGGGCCGGAGGGTTCCCGTTCGATCGACTACCTCGGGGCGCTCGTCTTCAGCCTCGCGGTCATCTCGGTGCTCGTCGGCTTCACCAACAAGCAGGACCAGGACTGGACGAGCCCATGGGTCGGCGGCGCGATCCTGCTCGGGCTCGCCCTGGCCGCGTTGTTCATCTACATCGAAGCGCGCGCCGACGAGCCGATCGTCCCGCTCGACATCTTCCGCAATCGGACGGTAGCGATCTCGGTCGCCTCCATGTTCCTGGTCGCCTTCGGGTTCTTCGCGACGGTGGTCTTCCTGCCGCGCTGGTTCCAGGTCGTCCAGGGCTCCAGCGCCACCGAGTCGGGATACCAGATCCTGCCGCTCCTCGGCGGGCTCATCCTCAGCGCCACAGGTGCCGGCCAGATCGTGGCGCGGACCGGACGCTACAAGCTGCTGATGCTCGGCTCGCTGGTGCTGCTTGCGGTCGGGCTGTATCTGCTGACCAACCTGCGCACGGACACGCCCGTGCCGCTCATCTGGCTCTGGATGCTCCTCGCTGGGCTCGGCATCGGCCCCTCGTTCGCGGTGTTCACGCTGATCGTCCAGGCGAGCGTGCCGTTCCGCCAGCTCGGTGCCGCGACGAGCAGCCTCACCTTCTTCCAACAGGTCGGCGGCACGATCGGGCTGGCCATCGCCGGAACCATCTTCGGGACCACGCTCCAGCAGCAGGTCCCGGCCCAGATGGCCGCGCGGGGGATCCCGCCTGAGGTCTCCGGTGGGCTTGCGGGCGGCAACGCCCTGCGCGACCTGACCGTGGTCGGCGACCTGGGAGCGGCGATCCTGGCCTCCGCGCCACCGCAGTTCGCGGAGGCGCTCCGTCCGCTCATCCCGGCCATCGTGGGGGCGATCCACGACTCGCTGAGCCTGGCCACCGCCAGCGCCTTCTGGCTCGGCATCGGGGCCGCTCTCGTGGCGGTCGCTCTCGTGGCCCTCCTTCGGGAAGTGCCGTTCCGCGAAGCGGCCTGGGCCGGAGCTCCCGGCGAACACGGCGAGTCCGAACCGTCCGAACCCTCCGAGCGGGCCGCCTCGCCCGCCTAACCCCCGTCCACCCGGCTGACGCGATCCGCGAGGAGCTCCTCGAGCTCGCCGCGGGTCGCCAGTCGGGCTCGGGCTCCCGACCCGCGGGTCGACAGGCCGCCGGCCGCGACGGCGGCTTCCAGCCCCGCTTCGATCGGCCAACCTGACGCCAGCGCCCATGCCAGCGTCCCATTGAAGGCGTCGCCCGCGCCGGTCGTGTCGATGACCTCCACCGCGGGGGCCGGGCGACGTACGGTTTCCATCCCTGGTCGATGCAGCGAGGCGCCGCCAGCCCCCAGCGTCACCACCACGGCGCCAGCCCCCGCCGCCATCAACGCCTCGAGCCCTCCCAGGGCCTCGGCCTCACCCGCGTTCGGGACGATGACCTCGCACGCTTCGAGAAGGGTTGGCGGCAGCGGCCGAGCTGGTGCTGGGTTGAGCACCAACCGCCAGCCTCGCTGCTGGGCCACCTGGGCAGCTCGCTCGACGGCGGCGAGCGGCACCTCGAGCGACGCGAGGACCACCGCCGGACCGTCGGGCAGTGCCGCGAAGGCCACATCGACCGCGGTCGCGTCGAGCAGATCATTAGCGCCGGATGCCACAGCGATGAGGTTCTCGCCGGCCTCATCCACGAGGATCGCTGCCACGCCGGTCGGCGCAGCGACCGTTGCCAGCGGCGACACCTCGATTCCTTCGGCTACCAGCTCGTGGCGGCAGCGCCGGCCCTCCTCATCGTCGCCGACGGCGCCCACGAACACGACGTGCGCGCCGAGCCTCGCGGCGGCCACCGCCTGGTTGGCGCCTTTCCCGCCGGCGTGCCTCGCGAACCGCCCACCGACGACCGTTTCGCCGGGTGATGGCAGCCGCGGCACGGTCATGACGAGATCGACATTGACGGATCCCAGCACCACCACGGTGGCGGGTACGGCCGGCCGCGTCCCGCTGATGTGACATCCTCCCTCAGCTGGCGCGGGCTGTGCGCCGCGTCGGCGGACTGTACCCCGCTAAGATCGCCAACGTCTCTGTCTCGCCTGCACTGCGCGCGCGGCTGCGCGAACGGCCGTCTTCCTCCGCACGCTGTCGCGCTGCTGCGCGCCCGGATCGGCTCCCCCCGCCATCGCTGGCGGGGGATCCGCTCCGCGCTTG
>JACDBP010000292.1 GCA_013694835.1 Chloroflexota bacterium | reverse complement strand
GTGGACGGGGGCTTGTGGATCGGCGGCTCGTCGACGTGGCGCTCCGGCAGCTTCGCCTTGCCGACCGGAGTCGGCAGCGTCTCCGCCATGGGAGCAGCTGCCGGGTCGTGGCCTTCCTCCAGCGAGTTGAGGATGTCCAGCACGCGCGTGCCACGCTCCACGGTCTCGTCCAGCTTGAGATGCAGCTCGGGGATCCGCTTCAACCGCAGCACGCCGAGCTTGCCGCGCACGAACGGCATCGCATGGCCCAGCGCGCGGACGGCGTCCTTGCGCTCGCCCGGCTGCCCGATCAGCGAGACCCAGACGGTCGCGTGGCGGAGGTCCCGGGCCACGTCGACCGAGGTGACCGTCACGAAGCCCACCCTGGGGTCGTGGATGTCCCTGCTGATGATCGCGCTGATCTCCTCGCGCAGCAGCTCGTCGAGCCGCGCGGTGCGTTGGCTCATGAGGGCGCGATCAGGAACCGGTGATCCGCGACACCATCTGCTGCGTGAAGCACTCGATGATGTCGCCCGCCTCCAGGTCGTTGTAGCCGGCGAGCGCAGGGACGCGCTGCGCGCACTCGGTCACGCGATGCCGTTCGTGCGTGGCAAGCTCGGCTTCCTGCGGCTCAAGCGGATCCCGGAGCTCCACCTCCGCCTGGACGAGACCGCGGAGCGTGGCACGCGCGTGCTGGACATCCTCAACGGGCTGAGCGATGGCGTCGAGCCCGGGCACGCGCCGAAGGCCGAGACGCTCCCGACGCCGGTCGGCCTGGCCAAGCTGCCCGTGCCGGACCCGGACGCGCCGCCCCCGCCGAGGAAGTCGTCGGCGGAGCGCGGCGAGGCTCGGCGCGCAGTCGCCGCCGCCAAGAACGCCCGCCGCGACCTCAAGCGGGCCAACCGCTCCAACGGCGGTGCCCGATGACGCTCGCGGCATCGCCGACCGATGACGCGGCCACGACCGCGGGCACCGGCGAGCGAGCGCTCGTGACCGGCGGCGCGCTCACACCCGAGGATCTGGGCACCGTGCCCGTAGAGCTCATCGAGCGGATCCGCGGCGCCAAGCGGGTGATGACCGTCTGCCACCGTGACCCGGAGCCGGATGCCCTCGGGTCCGCGCTCGGCAATGCCTTGATCGTCGAGGCGCTCGGGGGCCGCGCGACCGCGGTCTGCGCAGACCCCGTTCCGGACGCGTACCACTTCCTGCCGCTCATGGACCGGTTCCGCACGGCCCCGGAACCGGACCTGGACCCGGACCTGATCATCGTCGGCGACTGCGGCGAGCTCGCCCGCGTCGGGCGCGTGCTGGACGACCATGCCGAGCTGTTCTCCCGCGTGCCCATCGTCAACATCAACCACCACGTCTCGAATATCGGGTTCGGCGCCGTCGACTGGGTGGACGCTGAGTCTGCAGCCACATGCGAGCAAGTGACGCTCCTGGCCGCGGCGCTGAGCGTTCCGCTCGACAGCGCCGAGGGCGCACTCGCGGCGCAGTTGATGTCCGGGGTCGTCATCGACACCGCGAACTTCCAGCACCCGAACACGACCGCGCGGACCCTTCGGGTGGCCTCCGCGCTGCGCGAGGCCGGCGCGCCGCTGCCGGAGATCGCCCGGCGGCTCTACCGGACCAAGCAGAACGCCCAGTTGAAGCTGTTCGGGCTTTCCCTGTCGCGGATGGTCGCCTCCGACGAGGGGAAGCTCGTCTGGACGAGCCTGATGGACGATGACTTCGCCACCGCCGGAGCATCGCCGGCCCACTCGGAGGGGCTGATCGACCTGCTCGCCCAGTCCGAGACGGCGGAGGTCGCGATCATCTTCAAGGAGTCCGGGCCGCACACGCGTATCAGCGTTCGGACCCGTGAAGGCGGGGTCGACGCGACGGTCCTGACCGGCACGTTCGGTGGGGGAGGGCACGCCCGCGCCTCCGGGGCCACGCTGGAGGCGCCGGTGGCCGATGCCCAGCCGCTGGTCCTCGCCGAAGCGCGCCGCCTCATCGCCGCGCTGCCCGACCCGGCCTAGTCAGCGGCCCGCGTCCACGTGCCGCGCGTATCCAGGGGTGCCGCCGAGGTCGACCTCGACGGGATCCTCGTCCTTGCCAAGCCGGCCGGACCGACCTCGCACGATATCGTCGCGCTGGTCCGACGGCTCTCCGGCGTCAGGCGAGTCGGCCACGGTGGGACGCTCGATCCGTTCGCGGCGGGCGTGCTGCCGGTGTTCATCGGCCGCGCCACGCGGGTCGTGGAGTACCACCTGTCCGACGAGAAAGCCTACCGCGCCGTGGTCGCCTTCGGCGCACGTTCGACGACCGACGATCTGGAAGGCGAGCTCACGCCCGGCGAAGTCGACCCGCCCACCCGCGAGATGGTCGAGGCTGCCCTCGAGCCACTCCGGGGCACGATCGAGCAGGTCCCACCGGACTACTCCGCGGTGCGGGTCGCAGGCCGCCGAGCCTACGAGCTGGCCCGGCACGGCAAGAAGCCCGAGTTGAAGTCACGCCGGGTGGAGATCCACGAGCTGACGATGACCGCCTGGGACGGGTCCGATGCCGAGCGTCCGACCTCGACGCTGGAGATCCGCTGCTCGGCCGGGACCTACATCCGAGCCATCGCCCGAGACCTCGGCGAAACGCTCGGGAGTGGTGCCTATCTGGTGGCGCTGACCCGCACCGCGAGCGGCCCGTTCACCATCGACAAGGCTCGCTCGGTCGACCAGCTGCGCGACGCGGCCACCGCCGGGCGGCTGCGGAACCTGCTGGTGGCGCCGGACACTGGCCTGGACGCGATCCCGAGGCTGCGGCTCGGGCCGGACGATCTTGGCGCGTTGTCCCGTGGCCAGGTCGTGCGGGTCAAGGACGCGTCGCTGCTCGACGGCCTGGCGGATGGGCTGCTGCGGGTCGTCGACGGCGGCGGCCGTCTGGCGGCGATGGCGCGGCTCGAGGCCGGTCGGCTCCATCCGGAGAAGGTCTTCGTCGGCCCGGGCGCCTGAGCTGGCACGTGCCGATCCTGCCCAGCATCGAAGCGCTGCCCGCGGATCGGCCGCTCGCCGTCACCGTCGGTGTCTTCGACGGGCTGCACCGGGGCCACCTTGACGTGCTTCGCACGGCGGCGGAGGCGGCGCGGGAGCGTGACGCTGCGTCCACGGTCATCACGTTCGAGCCCCACCCTGCAGCCGTCCTCCGCGGCGCCGCGCCATGTCTCCTGACCGATCCGGCTGAACGGCTCGAACGGATCGCCGCGGCCGGCATCGACCTCGTGGTGCTCCAGCGTTTCGACCTCGCGTTCTCCAAGCAGTCGGCTGAGGCGTTCGTCGAGCGGATCGCGGCGGGTCGGGACCTGCGGGCGCTGGTGATGAGCCCGGAATCGGCGTTCGGGAAGGACCGCGCCGGGACGATCGACGCGATGCGACGGCTCGCGGGAGAGCGCAGCTTCGACGTCATCGAGTGTGCCGAGCGGGATTCGGGCGGCAGCCGGATCTCCAGCGGCCGGATTCGCAGCCTGGTGGGCGAGGGTCGCCTGGCCACGGCGGCGCGGCTGCTGGGACGGCGGTACGCGGTCGTGGGGACCGTGGTGCGCGGTGACCAGCGTGGCCGGACGCTCGGCTATCCGACGGCCAACTTCGCGTTCGACGAGCCGGTCTGCCTGCCGCCTGATGGCATCTACGCGGTCCGCATCGGCTGGGGCGGCGGGTCCGTCCTAGTCCCGACATACCGGGCGGATGGCGTGGCCTCGCTCGGCGTGCGCCCCACGTTCGGCGTCGGCGCCCGGGTCCTGGAGGTCCACCTCTTCGACTTCGATGGCGACCTCTACGGCCGGCGGATGCGGGTCGAATTCGTCCGTCGCCAGCGCGGCGAACGCCGATTCGCCGGCGTGGACGAGCTGGTCCGCCAGATGGACCTCGACTGCATCCGCGCCCGGGCGATCCTGGCGGCCGCGCCGCGGGTCCTGCCGCGGAATCGAACGCCTGATAGACTGCCCCGGTCATAGAAGAAGCAATGTGGTGGAGGACCGGGTGCCCCTGGCGCGGGAAACGAAGGAAACAGTGATCGCAGACTACGCCGTCAAGGACGGTGACACGGGCTCGCCCGAGGTGCAGATCGCTCTGTTGACAGAGCGCATCACGGACCTGACCGAGCACCTGCGGTCGTTTCCCAAGGACAATCACTCGCGCCGTGGCCTCCTCAAGCTCGTTGGTCAGCGGCGGCGTCTGCTGGCGTACCTGGTACGCAAGGACAACGCTCGCTATCGCGCCGTCATCGGCCGGCTCGGACTGCGCCGCTAACGTCGACGCCGGCGGCTGAGGCCGCCTGATCGGCCCGGAGCAGCCAGCTCCGTCGGCACCATCTCCGGGATCCCTCGTCTGACCGTACGCGCAGGTCGTCCTCACGAAACTAGGAAGGGACGGAGCGGAAGAAGCCGTCTCCGGGTCCCGCGCATGGAGGACTGATGCCAGTCACGACCCTTTCCGCCGATATCGGTGGTCGCACGATGACCATCGAGACCGGCAGGCTCGCCCGTCTCGCGGGCGGTTCCGTCACCATTCGATATGGCGACACGATGCTCCTGGGAACAGCCAACCGGTCGGAGCCCCGCCCAGGACTCGACTTCTTTCCGCTGACGGTCGACTTCGAGGAGCGGATGTACGCCGCGGGCAAGATCCCCGGCGGCTTCATCAAGCGGGAGTCCCGGCCGTCCGAGGCCGCCATCCTGGCCGCGCGGCTGACGGACCGGCCGATCCGGCCGCTCTTCCCCGAGGGCTACAAGGACGACGTCCAGCTGGTTCTGACGGTCCTGTCGACCGACCAGGAGAACGATCCCGACATCCTCGGCACGATCGCCGCCTCGGCGGCGCTGACGATCAGCGAGATCCCCTTCCTGGGGCCCATCGCAGCCGTACGGGTGGGACGCATCGGCGGCGAGTTCGTGCTCAATCCCACGAACCCACAGCTGGAAGATTCGGAGCTCGACCTCGTCGTCTCGGGCACTCGTGACGCGATCATGATGGTCGAGGCCGGCGCAAAGATCCTGCCTGAGGCCGTGATGGCCGAGGCGATCATGTTCGCCCACCGCTCACTGGCCCCGATCATCGACCTGATCGACCAGCTCCAGCAGCAGGTCGGCAAGCCCAAGCGCTTCCCCTACATCGAGCCGGGCACCGAGTCCGTCCTCGAGTTCCTGGACGCGGCCAAGGACAAGAAGCCGTTCGTCGTGTTCGATGTCGAGACCACCAGCTGGGACGCCAAGCAGGGCGCGATGGTGGAGATCGGCGCGGTCAAGGTCGAGGGCGACAAGATCACCGATCGCTGGTCGACCTTCGTCGACCCCGGCTCGCCGATCGTCGGCAAGCAGCTCCACGGCATCACGGACAAGGACGTCAAGAACGCTCCGAGCCCCGCGGAGGCCGCGCGACAGCTGCTCGACTGGGCCGGCGACACGCTGCTCGTCGGCCACAACATCGGCTTCGACATCGGCTTCCTCCAGGGAGCGCTCGACGGGACCCGCATCGAGCCGGGTCGATACCTCGACACGCTGGTCCTCGCGCGCGACGCCTACCCGGACCAGACGAACCACAAGCTCGCGGATCTGGCGAAATTCTTCGGCCTCGCGACCGAGCCCAACCACCGAGCGATGCCCGACGCCGAGGCCACGGCGCAGCTGCTCATCCGCCTCGCGGGCGAGCTGCCGGCACGCGTCGAGGCCTACAAGTCGGCCGTCGCGGACTCCATCCGCCTGCGCGCCAAAGGCGGCGATAAGGCCGAGGCCGAGGGGATGCTCGAGCTCGCCAAGCGCACCTCGCGCTTCTCCAAGAACCTGAACCAGCTACTCCACAAGAAGACCGTCCGCGAGTTGGTGTTGACCGAGAAGATCCGGATGGATGGTCGCCAGCTGGACGAGATCCGTCCGATCTCGGTGGAAGTCGGCCTGCTGCCGCGCGCGCACGGCTCGGCACTCTTCACCCGCGGTGACACCCAGGCCCTCTCGGTGGCGACGCTCGGCCCGTCGTCGGACGTGCAGCGCATCGATACCATCAGTCCGGAGCTGTCGAAGCGGTACCTCCACCACTACAACATGCCGCCGTACAGCACCGGCGAGAACAAGCAGATGCGCGGGCCCGGCCGGCGCGAGATCGGCCACGGCGCGCTCGCCGAGCGGGCGCTTCTGCCGGTCCTCCCGGACGCCGCGGACTTCCCGTACGTCATCCGCATCGTCAGCGAGTGCGTGACCTCGAATGGCTCGACGTCGATGGCGTCGACCTGCGGATCCACGCTCGCGCTGATGGACGCCGGCGTGCCGATCAAGTCACCCGTCGCCGGCGCGGCGATGGGTCTGGTCGCCGATCCGGACGGTCGCTTCGAGGTCCTGACCGACATCCTCGGCAAGGAAGATGCCTTCGGTGACATGGACTTCAAGGTGACCGGTACCCGCGACGGCATCACCGCCCTGCAGATGGACATCAAGATCAAGGGCATCAACGAGGAGATCATCCGGACCGGGCTCGAGAAGGCCCGCGTCTCCCGGCTGTTCATCCTGGACAAGATGCTCGAGGTCGTTCCCGCGCCGCGCGGCGAGATGAGCGAGTTCGCGCCGCGCATCACGACCATCAAGATCAACCCGGAGAAGATCCGCGAGATCATCGGCAAGGGCGGATCGATGATCCGCAAGATCCAGGAAGAGACCGGCACGGAGATCAACGTCGAGGACGACGGCACGGTCGAGGTGGCCGCGATCAACGGCGACAACGCACGGAAGGCGATCCAGTGGATCGAAAGCCTCACCCGCGACGTCGAGATCGGCTCGCTCTACCTGGGCAAGGTCACCCGGATCATGGGTTTCGGCGCATTCGTCGAGATCCTGCCGGGCAAGGAGGGCCTCGTGCGCATCGGTGAACTCGCCGACTACCACGTGCCGACCGTCGAGGATGTGGTCGCCGTCGGGGATGAGGTGATGGTCGTGGTCACCGAGATCGACCGCCAGGGCCGAGTCAACCTCTCCCGCAGGGCCGCCATGCAGCGACACGCTGCCAAGGAGCCGGTCGCCCAGTCCTAGCCCCTCTCCAACGACCAGCGCAAGTCCTTCAACGACCAGCGCAGCGGCTCGCCGGCTTCGACACCGGCGGGCCGTTCGATTCGCGCCAGGTCCGCCGAGCCTGCGGTGCCAGTTCTTGTCAGATCCTCGGCGAGGACTCGTAACGTCGCATCCGGCACCGATCCCGGTCATGGAGTCAGCCGGGACTGGTGGTCAGCTTCTCCGTGACCCTGGTGGCCGGGCAGCGTGCATCACGCGCAGGGCGGATCGACACCGACCCCGCCAGGCTGTCCCGATCTCGACCGCCGATCTGGTGGGACTATGTGACCGGATTCCGCGCTTCAAGGCGACGCTCACGGCAAGGTGCGGGAGTCCCGGCAGCCCATGCCGTCGCATCGCACCATCGGCGATCAGCGCCTCGGCCGCCGGCCGTCCCATTGCCATCGCTCGCTCCCCGCCGCTGCCTCCGCGTCGCTCCAAGCCTCGGTCACCCACCATGCTGCGCGTGCCGACTGGTCCGTTCCGCGGGGGCGGGAAGGTATCATCGGCCGTGCCGCGAGGGGCTCAAGATCGAGGAAACCACACGATGCCCGAACGCCGTCCGACCGACCGTCCGCTCACCGTCGCCGTCGTCGGCGCGACAGGACTCGTCGGCCGAACGATGATCCAGCTGCTGGCCGAGCGGGAGTTCCCGGTCGGTGAACTACGGCCACTCGCCAGCCGATCGGCCGGCCGCGAGGTCGAGCTCGACGGGCGCCGCTTCGCCGTCGCCGAGGCGACCCCGGAGGCCTTCGAGGGCGTCGACATCGCGCTCTTCTCCGCCGGCGCCGACATCTCGAAGGTGCTGGCGCCGGAGGCCGCCGCGCGCGGCGTGCTCGTCATCGACAACTCCAGCCAGTGGCGAATGGGGCCCGACATCCCGCTGGTCGTGCCGGAGGTCAACCCGGAGGACGCCGCCGAGCACGAGGGGATCATCGCCAATCCGAACTGCTCCACGATGCAACTCGTGCCGGTGCTGATGGCGCTGCGCGACAGTGTCGGCCTGGAGCGGGTGGTGGTCGACACGTACCAATCGGTCAGCGGCACGGGCGTCGACGCCGTCGACGAGCTGGAAGGCCAGATCCGTGCCCACGCCAACGGCGAACGCCCCGAGGCCCGGGTCTACCCGCACCCCATCGCATTCAACGCCCTCCCGGAGATCGACGTCTTCATGGACGACGGCTACACCAAGGAGGAGTGGAAGGTCATCCACGAGAGCCGGAAGATCCTGCACCTGCCGGAGCTGCGCGTCTCGTGCACCGCGGTCCGCGTCCCCGTCTTCTACGCGCATTCGGAGGCGGTCCACGTCGAGACGCGCGAGTCGATCACGCCGGCCCGGGCTCGCGAGCTTTTCGGGCAGGTGCCGGGCGTCGTGGTCCAGGACGACCCTGGCAGCCATCTCTACCCGCTGGCGACCAGCGCCCAGGGCAGCGACGAGGTCTACGTGGGTCGCGTGCGCCGGGACCGGTCCATCGCCGACGGGCGTGGGCTCGCGTTCTGGGTCG
This sequence comes from Chloroflexota bacterium, assembly GCA_013694835.1. Classification (GTDB taxonomy): domain Bacteria; phylum Chloroflexota; class Limnocylindria; order Limnocylindrales; family CSP1-4; genus JACDBP01. The sequence goes on along the minus strand of JACDBP010000292.1, from coordinate 525 downwards.
TCTCGGACAACCTCAGAAAAGGCGCGGCCACCAACGCCATCCAGATCGCCGAGCTCGTCCGTCGCAACGGCTGGATCCAGAAGCGCTCCGAACGCGGCATGGACGTGGCCAAGGCCTCGTGACGGCTGCGGCGAGACAGGCGGCACTCGAGGGGATCGCTGCCGAGGTTCGCGTCTGTACCCGCTGCCGGCTGCACCAGAACCGGACGAAGGCCGTCCCCGGCGAGGGCCATCCGGACACCGAGGTGGTGTTCGTGGGGGAGGGACCGGGCTACAACGAGGACCAGCAAGGAAGGCCGTTCGTCGGTGCGGCCGGTGGGCTGCTGACGGACCTGCTGCGCTCGGTCGGATGGGAGCGCGACCAGGTCTTCATCACGAACGTCGTCAAGTGCCGCCCGCCCGGCAACCGTGACCCGGAGCCCGACGAGATCGCGGCGTGCCGGCCGTACCTCGAGCGGCAGCTGCAGGCCCTGGACCCGGCGCTGGTCGTGACGCTCGGGCGGTTTTCCATGACGACCTTCATGCC
>JACDBP010000073.1 GCA_013694835.1 Chloroflexota bacterium | reverse complement strand
CCGGACAGGTACACCTGGGATACGTGGAGCCCGCGGAGGCCGTGCTCGAGTCTCGGTCCGACGAGCGCATGGATGGACTGGCGCAGCGTGCCGCCGGTCATCAGCACCTCGACGTTGCTCGCGAGGGCCAGCGCGTCGAGCACCAGCAGGGAGTTGGTGACCACGGTCAGGCCGGCGAGATGGGTCAGGCGGCGCGCCAGGGCCTGGACGGTCGTGCCCGGTCCGAGCAGCACCGCCCCCGGCTTGACAAGGGTCGCGGCCAGCTCGGCGATGGCTTCCTTCTCGCACGTGGACCGGCCGGCACGCTCAGCGTGGCTCGGCTCGTAGGCGAAGCCCGGGGGCACCATGGCATCGCCCCGGATCCGGGTGAGCACCCCATCGGCGGCCATCGCGCTCAGATCGCGACGGACGGTGACCTCGGGCGTCTTGAGCTCGTCGGTGAGCTCGCGGATGGATACGATGCCTCGGACGTTCGCAAGCTGGAGGATCCGTTGGCGTCGTTGGGCTGCCAGCATCCCGCCATCCTAGTGCGCGGGTCGGAAGCGTGTGGTCGAACATGATCGGACTTGGTCGGTCGCCGATCGAAGGCGTCCCCCCTGCGACCACGACATCATCCGTGACCCGGATCTTCGGGCGGGCGCGGTCCTCCCCACGGTGCCGAAGCGGCAGCCGCAGCAGCGCGCTGCGGATGGTGGCGATCGACCTCGGGGCCGAGAGCGGCCGGGCGCTCGTCGGGCTGTTCGATGGCTCGCGTCTGACCGTCCAGGAGGTCCACCGGTTCCGGAATGAACCACTCCGGCGGGATGACCGCCTGATGTGGGACATCGACCTTCTCCGTACGGGAATGCTCGACGGACTGCGCCGGGCTACGTCGAGCGCGCCGGTCGCGACGATCGGCGTCGATGGATGGGGCGTCGACTTCGGCCTGTTGGACGGCGCCGGCCGGCTCCTCGCGCCGCCGGTCCACTATCGTGACCCGGGCAGCGACGGCATGGTCGAGCGGGCGCTGACTCGCCTGTCTCGAGCGGACATCTTCGGCACCACCGGGACGCAGCTCCTGCCCATCAACACGCTGTATCGGCTGCTCGCGATGGTGAGCAGCGGTGATCCCTCCGTGCAGGCCGCGCGGACACTGCTGATGATCCCGGACCTCATGAACCGCGAGCTGACCGGGCTCGGCGTCACCGAGTACACCCAAGCCACCACCACGCAGTGTTACGACACACGTCGCGGCACCTGGGCGCGTGAGATGCTCGCGAGACTCGGCATCCCGGACCACTTCCTGCCGGAGGTCATGCGTCCCGGCACGAGGCTGGGGCCGGTCACCCGAGAGATCGCCGACGTCACGGGTACCGGGGGCGCGATGGTGGTCGTCCCGGCCACCCACGACACGGCGTCGGCAGTGGCCGGCCTGTCGCTCGGTGACGACGGGTCGACTGCCTTCCTCAGCTCGGGCACGTGGTCGAGCGTCGGACTCGAGATCGACACGCCCGACCTGTCTCGAGCCGCGCTCGCTGCCGACCTGTCCAACGAGGGCGGCGTCGACGGCAGGATCTGCTTCTTGAGGAACGTGACCGGTCTCTGGCTGATCCAGGAGTGCCGGCGCGCCTTCGATCCGACGGCCAGCCGCCTCAGCTACGAGAACCTCGCTCATCTCGCCGGCCAGGCGTCACCGTTCGTCGCCTTCATCGACCCGGACGATCCCCGCTTCGGCCGGCCGGGGGACCTCCGGGCCGTGGTTCACGAATACTGCCGGGAGACTGGACAGCTCGCCCCGGACGATGCCGGTGGCCTTGCCCGGGTGATCCTCGACAGCCTCGCGCTGAAATACGCGGCTACGATCCGCGATCTCGGCGCGGTGCGCGGTCGACCGATCAGGGCGATCCGCATCGTCGGTGGCGGGGCGCAGCACGAGCTCCTGTGCCGGCTGACGGCCGCGGCGACAGGGCTACCGGTCGCAAGCGGGCCGATCGAGGCGACGGCCATCGGCAACCTGGCCGTCCAGGCCCTTGCGATCGGGGAACTCGGCTCGCTGGCGGAAGCTCGCGCGATGATCCGGCGGTCGTTTCCCGTTCGGCAGTTCGAGCCGGCCGGCGACTGGTCGGCTGCCCGGGAGAGGTTCGACGCGATCCTGCAGCGGCGTCGCACAGCCGCCTGACCGGCACGCCGCGGCAGCGGACACTCCCTGTGCCACGCTTGGCACTCGCAGCCACGCGGAGGGCGACATGACCGATCAGCCAGCCCGCGACGAACCAGCCGACCCGGCTCCGCCCCAAGG
>JACDBP010000263.1 GCA_013694835.1 Chloroflexota bacterium | reverse complement strand
CGCAACGACTACCGCGCCGCCGGCGTGCCGATGCTGCCCGTGGTCCGCGGCGTCCCGGAGACGACCTACCAGATCGCGCTCTACTCGGCGCTGATGGTCGCGCTGACGCTGGTCTTCTTCGTGGTCGCACGGATGGGACTGGTGTACCTGGCCGGAGCCATCGTGCTCGGCGGGCTGTTCCTGTTCCAGGCCCTCGCGATGTGGCGCGAGGGCACCGATCGGCGCGCCGTGGGGCTGTACCGCTACTCGATCAGCTATCTGACCGCGCTGTTCGCGGTGATGATGCTCGACGTCTTCGTGCCGGTGATGGTCTAGGCGCGGTCGGGCTGTTCGGCCGACGCTGCGCGATCCCGGGACGCCCGCTCACGGTCCAGCCGTGCGTCGTGCCGGCGACCCTTCGCATCCTCCGCCTTGAGCCACGCCCAGATGGCGATACCGAGGGCGCCGAGGAACAGCAGGTCGCCGCCTGCCCACATGACGCCGCCCGCGAGTGCCTGGTCCTCGATGGCCGTGGGGCCCCAGCCCAGCCGGAGCGTCGCATAGTGCGGATACAGGACCGTCGACGAGGAGAAGATCGCCAGGCCCAGGAAGGAGCTCCAGGGCATCCCCAGGAAGAGGTATCCGACACGTGCAGGGTGCGGCATCCGATGGGGCGAGGGATCGGCCCCCACGACCGGCCACCAGAACAGCATCGCGGTCCCCAGGAAGAGGGCATGCTCCAGCTGATGGAGGAGAGGTGACTCCAGTGCCGCATCAAAGAGCGGCGAGAAGTGGGCGATGTACAAGAACCCGCTGAACAGGATCCAGCTCACGACGGGGAACGCCACCACACTCACCAGACGCGAGTGGAGCAACGGCAGGACCACCCGCCGGCGGACCTCCGGCCGCACCACGCGGAGCAGCAACGTGACCGGCGCACCCAGCGCCAGCAGCGGCGCGGCGACCATCGTCAGCAGCAGGTGCTGGACCATGTGGACGCTGAACAGGACGCCCGAGTACCGCTCGACGGGCGACTGCACGGCGACCAGGACGACCACCAGTCCGGCCATCCAGGCGAAGGTCCGCCCCCGCGGCACGGGCGACCCAGGATGGGCGAGGTCCACGCGTCGGACCGCCCAGAGATACGCACCAAGCACCACGGCGATCCCAAGCCATGTCCCGGCGTCGAAGCTCCAGGCGAGCAGGCCACGTTCGATGGTGAGCGGCGGCGTCGCCTCGCCACCGTGCGCCGCGGCGGTCGTGGGGGCGACGAGCAGGCCTGTCGCCGCCACCGCCGCGGCAGCCCGGGTCCGCCAAGATCGCGCGCGCAGACGCGAGACATCCGAAAGGGCAGGCGCCGCGTCCGCGACCGTCCGCGCATGAACGTGGCGCAGCATCCCCTCTATCATAGGAGCAGCCCCGGAACCGACCTGCATGGAGCCCCTGTGCGCGCCTTCCGTCGCCCGATCACTCGACTCGCCGCCGCCGTCGCCGCCATCGCCTCCGTCACCCTCCTCCTCGCCGGTTGTGCCGGCATCGATCCCGATGGCCGCGGTGCGCCGGGCGCGTTCCCGCCGCCCTCGGCGACCGACCAGGGCGAGGGTGTCAACGGCATCTATCCGCTCGTCTTCTGGATCGCCGTCGGGGTCTTCGTCCTCGTCGAGGGGCTGATCGTCTTCGCGATGCTGCGCTACCGCAGGAAGCCGGCCGACGTCGACCTGCCGGCGCAGACCCACGGCAACAACCTGCTGGAGGTGCTCTGGACCGTCATCCCCGCGGCGGTGGTCGCGGTCCTCTTCGTGCTCACCATCGTCGGGCTGAACCGCGTCGACGCCCGGCCGCCGAACGACCAGTACGCCGTGGTCGTGGACGTTGACGGTTTCCAGTGGCAGTGGACCTTCCGCTACGAGGAGCAGGGCATCGAGTTCACGGGCCTCGGGGAGCAGGGCCCGGAGATGGTCCTCCCCGTCAACGAGCCGGTGCTCATCAGGCTCCACTCGAACAACGTCCTCCACTCCTTCTACGTTCCGCGCTTCCTGTACAAGAAGGACGTGGTGCCCGGGCGCGTCAACGAGTTCCCCGTGACGCTCACCCAACCCGGCGAGGTCTACGGCGGGCAGTGCGCGGAGTACTGCGGCCTCTCGCACAACTCGATGTACTTCACGGTCCGGGCGGCCACCCGGGCGGACTTCGATGCCTGGGTCGCGGCGGAACAGGAGAAGGCCCGGGCGACACCGACGCCGGCGCCGAGCGGGCAGCCGTCCGGGCCGCCCGGCAGCCAAGTCCAGATCTCGGCATCGAACAACGTGAAATTCGACCAGGACGTGGTCCAGGTGCCGGCGAACACGCCGATCACCGTCACGTTCGTCAACAATGACCCCGCGGCGCAGCATAACGTCGCCATCCCGGCCCTCGGGTTCGCCGGGCAGCCACTGGCGAAGCCCGGCGAGACCGTTACCTACACCACGCCGCCACTGCCCGCCGGCGACAACGAGTTCATCTGCAGCGTGCACCCCAACATGAAAGCCACGCTGAAGGCCCAGTAGGAGTCTCGATGGCCACGACCGTCGTTCGACCCGGAACCGCGCCCTATCCCTCGCGGTGGGCATGGATCTACGAGTGGGCGACCACGACCGACCACAAGAAGATCGGGATCATGTACATGGTCACGGCCTTCGGCTTCTTCCTGCTGGGCGGCGTCATGGCGCTCTTCATCCGTGCCGAGCTGGCGTCGCCGGGTATCCAGATCGCGCAGCCCGAGACCTACAACCAGCTGTTCACGATGCATGGCATCACGATGATCTTCCTGTTCATGATGCCGATGTTTACGGGCTTCGGGAACTACGTCGTGCCGCTCCAGATCGGTGCGGCGGACATGGCGTTCCCGCGCATCAATGCCCTCGGCTTCTGGATGGTGCCTGCCGGCGGGCTGCTGGCGCTCAGCGGCTTCGTGCTCGGCGGCGCCGCCGACACCGGCTGGACGATCTACCCGCCGTACTCGGCGCAGTCGCAGTTGCGGGGCGTCGACCTGCTGCTCGTCGGCCTGATCCTGCTGGGCACCAGCTCGATCCTCGGCGCCATCAACTTCATCGCGACGATCTTCAAGCTGCGCGCCCCCGGGCTGACGCTGATGCGGATGCCGCTGTTCGTCTGGAACACGCTCATCACGGCGCTGTTGCTGCTCTTCGCACTGCCGGTCCTGACGAGTGCCCTGATCATGCTCTTCATCGACCGCAACTACGGTGGCGGGTTCTTCGATCCGGTCCAGGGCGGCAACCCGATCCTGTGGCAGCACCTCTTCTGGTTCTTCGGGCACCCCGAGGTCTACATCCTGATCCTGCCGGCGTTCGGCATCGTCAGTGAGATCATTCCGGTGTTCAGCCGCAAGCCGCTCTTCGGCTACCGCGCATTCGTGCTGGCGACGAGCGCCATCGGGGCGCTCGGCTTCAGCGTCTGGGCGCACCACATGTTCACCACCGGCGCGGTCTACCTGCCGTTCTTCGCCTTCTTCACGTTCCTCATCGCCGTGCCCACCGGGGTCAAGTTCTTCAACTGGATCGCGACGATGATCCGCGGGCAGGTCCGTCTCGCGCCGCCGATGTTGTTCGCGCTGGGCCTGATGATGCTGTTCCTGGTCGGCGGTCTGGACGGGGTCTTCCTGGCCGTCGTGCCCTTCGATTTCGCGGTGCAGGACACGTACTGGGTGGTCTCGCATCTCCACTACGTGCTGGTGGCGGGCTCGCTCTTCGGCGTCTTTGCCGGTATCTACTACTGGTTCCCGAAGATCACCGGTCGGATGCTCGGTGACGGCCTCGGCAAGGTCCATTTCCTGCTGATGTTCGTGGGCACGAACCTGACGTTCTTCCCGCAGCATCTGCTCGGCCTCAACGGCATGATCCGGCGCGTCGCCGACTACCGCGCGAACCCCGGCTGGGCGGAGCTCAACCTGCTCTCGACGCTGGGCGCGTTCATGATCGCCGCCAGTGTCCTACCGTTCATGTGGAACGTCTTCCTGACGATGCGCCGCCCCAAGGACGTCAACGAGGACCCGTGGGACGGCTTCACGCTGGAGTGGGCGACCAGCAGCCCGCCGCCGGTCTACAACTTCGAATCGCTGCCCGAGATCCGCTCCGAGCGACCGCTCTTCGACCTCAAGCACGGCACGCGGACAGACTCCCACGGCGCACCGACCGATCCGTCGCGGTCCCTCCCGGCCGGCCGAGGCCAGACCCATGGCGAGACCCGGGCCGATGCCCCCGAGGAGGTGCTCGGACAGCCCGTCGAGGGGCACGAAACCGCGAGCGGCGAGCCGCGCGGCGTGACGCCGGGCCTGCCCGATGAACGCCCGTCGGAGAAGGGCGACCTCCGCGGGGACGATTCGCAGGCCCGCCCATGACGGCAGCGGGCGAGGTGCTGATCCCGCATCGCGAGGGCGACCAGCCCGGGCACGGCGCCCACGAGGAGCACGGCATCAACACCGCGCTCCTCGGGATGCTGCTGTTCATCGGCAGCGAGATCATGTTCTTCGGAGGCCTCTTCGCGGCGTACTTCAACGTCCGCGCCGGCAAGGCGTTGTGGCCGCCCGAAGGCTTCGAGATCGAGCTGCCGCTGGCGATGGTCGTGACCGCGATCCTGGTCACCAGCTCGGTCACGATGCAGTTCGCCGTGTGGGCCATCCGGCGTGGCGACCGACGTGCCATGAATCGGGCGCTGACCGTCACGCTCATCCTCGGCGTG
>JACDBP010000246.1 GCA_013694835.1 Chloroflexota bacterium | reverse complement strand
GCGCGCCTGGCCTCCCTATTCTCGGCCTGCCGCCTGGCCCAGCCCTCGGACATCCGCACGGAGCGCCATCGCGGCGTCCTGCTCTTCATCCATCGCCTTGCCCGTCGCGGCGATGAGAAGCTCACGCTGCTGGTCGAGGATGGCGACGCGATCGTCCGGGGCGACCGACCTGAGATCATCGAGCGCGGCCATCAAGCGCCGCGAGACCTGGGGTGATCCCGCGCCGACCATTCGGATCTCGTCGAAGGCGAGGTGCACGTACGCCTCCCAGCTCATCGACGGCACGGTCAGTCGGATCTCCCCTGCGGCATCTCGGTGGCGGCCGTCGGGGAACGGTCGTCGTGCCATCTGCCTGAGGATGTCGTGCAGTCGGTCGATCGCCTGCACTGCGGTGGTGGGGTCCTGGAACGGCGAGTCGGATAGCGATCGTTCGGCGATGTCGACCAGTAGGCGGATGCCGTACGCGACATCCTCGTCGAGCGTCGGCTCCAGCTTGAGGATGAGGCCCTGTGGAGTGCATCCTGGTCGAGACTTGCCGGCTCGCCGTGGACTCGGAACAGCGGCGCGTCGGCAGGCACGAACTCGCCGAGGGCCGGGACGAGTTCCAGCTGGCAGTTCGCTCGTCGCGCCTCTTCCACCAGCGCGGCGTGGCCGACCACGGTGATCACGCCGGACTCACGGGCTCTGACGACCCGGCCAGGACCCTCATCAGGCTCGAGGGCCGGTCCCTTGTCGGGATAGACGCGGTCGAGCAGCTTGCGTGTGTCCTTGCCCACGAGCTCGATCAATGCCGAGACGCGGAGTGCCCGCCCGATGTGGTGCACGTAGATGACCAGGACGGCGATGCTGACCAGCACCAGGACGAAGGCCGTCACGACCGCGATGCCCGGCACATGGCCGGTGCCGTCGCCCTGGTTCGTCACCTCCCGGACGGCGAGGATGGCATGCACGAAGGTCGCCACGAAGAGCCCGATGGCGAGTTGGCTCGGCTTGTCCTGGAGGATGCGCTGCACGATGCGGGGTGAGAACTGGCCCATGGCCAGCTGGACCACGACCATCGTGATCGTGAGGACAAGGGCAGTCAGGCTGACCATCGACGCAGCGACTGTCGACAGGATCGCGGTGGCCGCGTCCGGGCCGCCGACCAGGCTGCTGGGGATCGCCTGGTAATCGAACATGCGGTCGAGTGCGATCGTCCCGAAGGAGAGCACCGATCCGGCGAGCACGCACAGCACGGGCACGAACCAGAGGCTCGACTTGAGCTGGATGAGGAGTCTGGATCTCGTCATGCGGTCGCCTGGACCGGGGCCGCGAAGCTCATCGGGGAACCATGACCCCCGCGGGTCTCAGAGCTATCGCGACGGCGCGACGAAGCGCTTTCTTTGGGCTTGCAGAGAGAGCAAGGCGCTACCCGAGCGGCTTGCGGTAGGTCGCTTCACGCTTGGTGGCCACGAAACCGCACGATTCGTACAGCCGCAGCGCGCCGTTGGGGTTCTCCGTGTCGACCCCCAGCGCAGCCTCCGTCATGCCCCGTGCGCGGTGGACCGGGAAGCTGGTCGCGATCAGTGCTCGTGCCAGGCCCCGCCGGCGCCACGGCCGGCGGACGCTGATGTTCTCGACCCAGCCGCGCTTGCGACCGTACCGCGCGTTCTCCTCGACGTTGATGTAGTTGCGGACCATCCCCGCGGCCTGGTCGCCCTCCCACGCGACGCGCCACAGCGCGTACTCGCCCTGGACCGGGTCCGTCAGGAACTGCTGGTAGTCCGCCTCGGTCGGCAGGCCCATGCCCCAGTGGTCGCGGAACGCCTCGACCTCGGCATCGAAGATCGTTCGCAGGTGCTCGGGCCGGACCTCGCGGATCTCGAGCCCCTCGGGGAGCGGAGCGTCCGGCAGATCGTCCAGGTGCGGACGGACCATCGTGAACGCGTATCGCACGGGACGGTAGCCACGCTCACGGAGCAGCACGAGATGGGCGCTGGCCGAGTCGGCAGCGTCGGTCTGGAACAGCTTCGGTCCGGCCGGGTGGGTCGCCGCGATCTGTCGGTTCCGACGCTCCATCGCCTCGTAGATGGCGATCCGAAGGTCGGGCGGCTCGTCGGGATGGGCGAAGACCGCAGGCTCGTAGAGACGTTGCCCCTGGAGGTCTTCGTACCAGGAGGCACGGCCATAGCCGACGATCCGTCCAGCCCGCTCCGCGATCATCACATCGGTCGCCGGGTCGCAGTTGGAGAGATGCTCGTAGAACGCACGGAACTGCTCGTAGGAGGTGACCCAGTCCCCGCCTTCGGCCGCCCGAACCGTGTTCGCGACGTCGTTCATGCCCGCCAGGTCGCGCGGCATGACGAGGTGCCGGAATTCGACTCCGGGCAGTTCGGGGGCCGTCGGATAGCGGGTGATGGTCATGGTCCGCTGAGGATACCCGTCGTCGCACGGGGGACCGTTTCCTCCGCAGGTCGCCTTCAGCGCCTGCTGCGCGCGAAGCGCATGGGTCCCGGCGTTACCGCCGGGCTCCACGCGTCGCTTGCGAAAGACCCCCGGGACGCAGGTCCAGGGGGTCTCGTGATCTCGTGGCGCCGCTTGACGGCGCGCTGAGGATCTAGGCGCGGCGGCTGGCGAAGCAGTCGTTGCAGTAGACCGGCTTGCCGCTGGTGGGGCGGAACGGCACGCTCGCCGTCTTGCCACAGCTGGAGCAGGTGGCCTCGAACATCTCGCGCGGACCGCGATCGCGGTAGCCACCGCCACCACCACCGCCGTATCCGCCCGAGCCGTACCCACCACCGCCACCGTAGCTGTCGCCACCGGAGCTGTAGCCGCCGGAGCTGCTGTAGCCACCGGAGCCGCCGGAGCTGTAGCCACCGCCGGTGTCGCCACGCGACGCCTTGCGGGTCGCACGGCAGGTGGTGCAGCGGCGGGGTTCGCTGAACTGACGATCGGCGTAGAACTGCTGCTCACGCTGCGTGAACGCGAATTCCTGCTGACAGTCGACACAGGTCAGCGTCTTGTCCGTGTACAAAGAAAAACACTCCTTCTCGTGCCCGGCTCTCGCGACCTTTCTCGCGTTCGAACCGTGAGAGGAGTGCGTCGTGTGTGCTGGGCATCTATGGCCCGATGCGTCGGGCGTTGTCGAGC
>JACDBP010000203.1 GCA_013694835.1 Chloroflexota bacterium | reverse complement strand
GCCCTGACCTCCTCGGCGACCTCGCCGCCCTCCTTGGCCACGGCGGCGATCTCCGCCCCTGCGGTCCGCACCGCGAGGGCCCGGCGGACAGGAACGGCAAGGCCCTTCCAGAGGGTGAACGCACCCTTGATGTCCAGTCCCGCGGCGACGATGTCCAGGGCAAGCCAGATGAGCGACGGGTCCTCGGCCGAGATGGCCTTGGACTTGTCCAGGTCTGTGCCGCTCTCGGCCTGGGCGAGCATGAACTCCTGGTAGGTCTTGGCCGCCTGGAAGACGCTGAGAGCCGCGCTGGCCCCGCCGGCGGTGGTGACCGCGACCGCTCCGGCGACACTCAGGCCACCCGTGGGGATGGCCGCGATCAGGCCCAGCGCGATGGCCACGGCGCCGATGAGCAGGTTCGTCCACATCTCGTCCGATGCGACCTCGGCGGCCTTGTCGTCCACGAAGCGACTCTCCACCGGCGTGGCCTGCAGCTCCGCCTTGGTACCGGCGAGGATGACCTTGCTCTTCCAGATCTTGACGTCGCCGGCATCGAGCGCCTGCTGCACCTTCTGGATGTTCTGGAGCTTCTCCGTGACGGTCGCCACGATCTGCCCCTTGCCTTCCGGGGTGTTGGCCCCCTTGGCCACCGCCTGGAGCTTCTTGGTGTTCTCCTCGCCCTCGGCGCCATAGGCAGCGAGTACCGGGTACAGGCCCTCGCGCTGGGCGCGCGCGAGGTTGACCTCGAGGCGAGCATCCTCGATCTGCTTCGACAGCGAATCCCACTCCGCCTGCTTGCCCTCGGGGACCGTGAAGCGCGGGGCACCGACCGGGCCGGCGCTGTCACCACCGTAGACCGGCGTCTCGAGTGCCTTCTGCTTCGCGATGAGGCCCTCGAGCGCCTGGCGTTTCGGCACGAGCTCACCGGCCGCGGTGGCCATCTGTGACGAGGCCGTGTTGTCCTCCATGCCGTACTCGACGACCTTCTTGTCCCCGAACAGGAACTGACCCAGCGGCGTGTAGGCCGAGATCGTCTTGGACGTGATGCCGTACCGCGTCATCTCGTCTTCGATGCGCTTCTTGCTCTCGCCGAGGAGCCCCTTCGTCTTCTCCTTGGCGGCGGGTTCGAACTTCTCCAGGAACGCCTTGCCGTCCGCGTCCAGCTTCTTGAGCTGCGTCTCCACGACCTCGATGGCGAGGTTGACCTGGTGCGAGTCCTTGCCCTTGAAGTGCTGCTCGTAGAGGTCGGGCCGGGCCGGCACCGCGCCCAGCCGGCTCACGAACTCCTGTGCAGCCTTGAGCCCACCGGCGGCGGCGATCCTGTCGAGCATCGCCCGCATCGCACTCGCGTCCTGGGACAGGGTCTTGCCCTCGAAGGAGATGGACGCGTCGGTCTTGTTCGCCTCATCGGCGGGGACCGATGCCGGGGCCGTCGCGCTCGTCTGACCCGCCGGCTGCCGCTGGACGTGCGGAAGCTGGTGGAAACGCCCGCCAGCCGAGGGTGGATGACGGATGCCCAGGGGCGGTCGTGCTGCCAGGAACCCGGAGACCGCAGCATTCCCGGCACGCCGTTGCAGCGACATGATCATGCCCGGCCGGAGTGTCGCGACCTGCGGATCCAGGGCTGGCCCGAAGCCGATCGACGCGAGCCCGGCATCGCCGAGCTCAGCGACCTCGGGCCGCGGCTCGTTCGCCTTGACGTCCGCCGCAGGCGCGTTCGCCGGGCCGGCCTGGGTCGTCGCGGCGCCGCTCACCCGGTGACTCGCAGCAGCTCGAAGTACGGCCCGAACTCGGAGACATGGATCATCCGGCCGAGCTTCTGGTATTCGCGTTCGGTCGCCCGTGCCAGGTCCGTCATCGAGACCGGGCGTTCCTCGGCGGCCGCCAGGAACGCGGCGGCGAGACAGATGTTGCGGATGTTGCCGCCTGACAGCTTGAAGGCCCCGGCCAGGAAATCCAGGTCGATATCGTCCTCGCGGGGCAGGGCGGGTGCGAGATGCAGCTCCCACAGCCGGAGTCGGTCCTCCTCCTCCGGCGTGGGGAAGTCGGCGATGACGTCGAGCCGTCGCAGGAAGGCCTCGTCGACGTTCGCCCGCAGGTTCGTGGTCAGGATCGCCAGGCCATCGAACTGCTCCATCCGCTGCAGGAGGTAAGCGATCTCCACGTTCGCATAGCGGTCGCGGGCGTCCTTCACCTCCGAGCGCTTCCCGAAGATCGCGTCGGCCTCGTCGAACAGCAGCACCGCATTGACCCGATCGGCCTCCGCGAAGATGCGGTCGAGGTTCTTCTCCGTCTCGCCGATGTACTTGTCGACCACCGTCGAGAGGTCGATGACATAGAGGTCCAGGCCGAGGTCCGCCGCCACCACCTCCGCCGACATGGTCTTGCCGGTCCCGGAGTCGCCCGCGAACAGCGCGGTCAGGCCCCTCCCCTTGGAGGCACGCGCCGCCATGCCCCAGTCGTCGAGCACCCGGTCGCGGTGCCGCGCCCGCGCCGTCAGCTCGGTCAGCTGACGGACCGTGTCGGGCGGCAGGACCAGATCGTCCCAGCGGACACGCGGCTCGATCCGACGGGAGAGCCGCTCCAGCCCCGCCGCGTTCTGGGCCCGAGCGCCCGCCAGCAGGTGCGCGGTGTCGATGGGCTGACCTTCGGCCGCGGCAGCGTACTCAGCCGCGCGCGCAGCACGGCGGACCTGCTCCGGCGTCAAGCGGAACGGGGTGGTCCCGCCGGCCGGGTCGACCGTCGCCGGCGCGTGCCCGTTGAGCATGGCCCGCCAGATCTCGCTCCGCTCGCCGACCGATGGCAACGGCGCCTGCAGCAGCACCGGCACCTCCGGCGTCCAGGCCGGGTCCCACTGGCGTACCCCGACGATCGCCACCGGGCAAGCAGCCTCGGCCAGGAGCCGGATGGCCGGGACCTTGTCGGCGAGGACCTCGATGGGACCGGCGACAAGGCTGCCACCGGCCAGCCGGGCCTCGCGGATGGCCGTCGAGACCACATCCAGAGCGTCGTCCTCTCGAGCGAGCCTGCCGAGATCGACCGTCAGGTGGGGCGTGCCGAGCGCGGTCAGCGCCGCCACGGCCATGGCGACCCCGGCGGCACCGGGCCGCTCGCGGATGTACCACAACCTCGCTCCGAGCTCGCGGGTCCGCCGGAGCGCCTCGACGGGGCCGCTGGCAGCCGGGACACTCGTCGTCAACAGCCCGAGCACGCGCTGGTCAGGCGTGTCATCGCCCAGCAGGTGCGCCGTAACCCGGTCGGCGACCCGCAGCGAGCGCGTCAGGAACGGGCGCTCGATCTCCTCGATCAGCAGCAGGCCGCCCGCCACAAGGGCCCCTGAA
>JACDBP010000178.1 GCA_013694835.1 Chloroflexota bacterium | reverse complement strand
CGCCGGTACTGCTCGTGGTCGACACCCGTGCGTCCTACCCCGCGTCGCTCTCTGGCTTGGGAAGAGGTTCGATCTTCTCGCCCGCGTCCGCCGCGGCGCCCTCGCCGCCGAGCCCGCCCTTGTCCTTGGCCTCGGCGATCAGGGAGCTGTTCTGCTCGGCGTACACCTCGTCGATGATGCCATACGCCCTGGCCTCTTCGGGGGACATGAAGAAGTCGCGTTCGGTGTCCTTGGCGACCTTCTGCAGCGACTGACCGGTATGGCGCGCCATGATCGCGTTGATCCGGTTGTTGAGCTCTTCGAGCTCCTTGACCTGGATGAAGACATCGGGCGTATTGCCGCGGAACCCGCCAGATCCCTGGTGGATCATGATCCGGGCGTTCGGCAGGGCGTAGCGCTTGCCCTTGGCGCCTGCCGCCAGCAGCACCGCGCCCATGGAGGCGGCCATGCCGATGCAGATGGTGCTGACCGGGGCGCGCAGGTACTGCATCGTGTCGTAGATGGCCAGACCGGCGGTCACCACGCCGCCCGGCGAGTTGATGTAGATGCTGATGTCGCGCTCGGGATCCTCCGCCTCGAGGAACAGCAGCTGGGCGATGATCAGGTTCGCCATGTGATCTTCGACCTGGTCGCCCAGGAAGATGATCCGCTCCTTGAGCAGCCGGCTGTAGATGTCGTACGCGCGCTCACCGCGGCTCGAGGTCTCGATGACCATCGGCACGAGCATCTGTCGAACGTCTCGGGCGGCACGGAGCGTGGTCAGGCGTGACGCCGCGAGCGCCCTGGCCCTGGTCGGGATGAGGTCGAAAGTCACGGTCGGGATCCCTCGAGAGTCGGTGCCTCGGCGGCTTCCTCGCCGCCCTGATCGTGCGAATCGTCCCCGCGGTGCTCGTGGTCATGGTCGTGGACGTGCGCCTGGTGACTGCCGTCCTCCCCGACCGGTCCGCCGTCCTCATGACGGTGGAGGTGCCGGACCTGGGGCGCCTCCGGATGGGCATCGAGCCAGCGGTCGACCAGGGTCTCGACCGTCTTGCTCCGGCGCAGCGTCGAGCGCACGTACGCGCGGCCTCGGGGTGAGCGGAGGTACTCCAGGAGCTTCGGGCTGTCGTCGCCACTCGCCGCGCTGCGCGCGACCTCGGCGTCGATCTCCGGATCACCGACCTCGATGCCCTCCTGCTCGGCGATGGCCGTGAGCACGAGCAGCGTCTTGACCCGCTGCTCGGCCGGCTCGCGGTACTCGCGGAGCACCGTCGCCTCGTCCTTTTCGATCGCGCGCAGGTACTCCTCGTAGCCGATCCGCTGGCCGGCCAGGCGGACCTTGAGCTCGTCGTGCATCACCTCGACTTCACGATCGACGAGCAGATCGGACAGCTCGACCGTGGCGTTGCTGACGGCGAAGTCGATGATGCGGTCGGAGAACACGTGTCGTCCCCGATCCAGGGCGTTGCGCTCCAGGCGAGCGGCGATCTCTCGACGGAGGGCGGCCAGGTCGTCATATCGCCCCACGGCCCGGGCGAAGTCGTCGTCCGCCACCGGCATGACCTTCGTCCGTAGCTCGCGGAGCTCCACCTCGAACTCCGCGTCCTTGCCTGCCAGCTCCGCCTCTCCGTAGTCCTCGGGGAAGGTGACCGCGAACGTCTTCGTCTCGCCCTCGCGCATCCCCACCACGCCCGCCTCGAAGCCGGGGATCATCCGTTCGGACCCGAGCACCAGCGGAAAGCGCTCCGCCGTGCCTCCCTCGAACGGCTCGCCGTCACGGCGTCCCTCGAAGCGGACGACGGCGTAATCGCCGTTCTGTGCGGCGCGATCCTCCACCGGCGCCAGGGTCGCGTGCTGGTCACGCAGCTGCTCGAGCACGGCGTCGACCTTGGTGTCGTCGATGGTGTCGAGGTCCACGCCGAAGGGGTAGTCCGTGTAGGCACCGAGCCTGACCTCCGGCCTGATCGGAAGCGTCACCCGATAGCTCGCGCCGGCCGCCTCGTCGAAGCTGGTCCATTCGGGCCGGGGGATCTCCAGGACATCGAGATCGCTGTCCTTCAGTGCCTCCAGGACGGTCGTCTCGAAGAGGTGATCCTTGGCGTCATCGTAGAGCGGGTTCGGGGCCGCTGGGTCATCACGCCGGACGCCGAGGGCACGCTCCAGCATCGATCGCGGCACCTTCCCGGGGCGGAAGCCCGGCACCCGTGTACGCCGTCCCATGTGCCGGACCGAGTCGTCGATCTGGCGCTTGATGCGCTCCGGCGGGAGCTCCACTTCCAGCACCACGGTGCTGCGGCCGGCGGGAGACAGGCTGGACTTCATGAGGCGTCGAGGGGGAGATGCATCAGTCGGGAAGTATAGGGTCGCGCCGACGACGGGAGCCGGCGGGTGGACGACGGGGGCGGAGCGGCTACGCTGTCGACCCCCGGCGAGGTTGCCGGACGTTCGAGGATCCCGTGCGCGCGCTGCTTGCCTTCCTGCTGTTCGCCGTCGTGGGCACCGCGGTGGTCGTCTTCGTCGTGGTGCCCTACGCCGCGGGGCCGGTGATCACCGGCGTGTTGCAGAGCTCCGGGATCGTCCAGGGCGGCTCCGTCACCATCGAGACGAAGGGAACCGGGCCTGAGCTGGTCGGCGGCCATGCTGACGCCCTTCACGTGCGCGGCCAGGACCTGGTCATCCAGGGCCTGCTGGTCGGCGATGCCGATGTCACGATACGGGACGTCGCGCTGTTCGATAGGACGTTCGACGCCATCGATGGCACCCTGCTTCGGGTGCGGGTCCCGGTCGACAACGGCCCCGTCGTGACCATCGCATCGATCGATCTGGACGGCCCTGCGGAGGCGGTGGCAGCGGACGGGCGACTCGATGCGAGTGAAGCGAACGCAGTGATCCGCGAAGCGACCGCACGCGTCGGCGTTCGGATCGACGAGGCGACCATGGGTGATGGCGTGGTGCGGTTGCGGCGGGGCGACGTCGCGGTCGATGCCAGCCTCACGGTCCGTGGCGGCTCGCTGGTGCTGGAGCCCGACGGCGGACTCTCGAGCGTGGTCCTCATGGAGTCGCGGCCCGACGACCCGTGGCAGCTCAGGAGCGTCACCATCACGCCCGGGGGCCTGGAGCTTTCGGGCACCGTGGACGTCAGGCGGTTCAGCGATGGCAGCGTGACGCTGGCCCCCTAGCGATGATCCGGCGGGCCGGGCGGGGCCGCCCATGTCGTCCACGGCGAGGTCCTGACGCCCATCAGGGTCGTCACGAACTGCCGTCGCACCCACGGCACGCGGGCGACGGGATGGGCGAGCAGGTCGCGCGCCCAGCCGAGCGGCACCACGTCCGACTGGAAGACCGGCGTCATCAGGCGCGAGCACCAGCGGTAGTACCGGATCTGCGCCCGGCGCGCACGATCGTAGTCACGCAGGGCCAGCGACAGATCCATCGGCCGCGCTCGAAGGCAGGCTGCCAGCGTCCACGCATCGGCAAGGGCGAGGCTGGCGCCCAGTCCCAGCTGCGGGCTCATCGCATGGGCAGCGTCGCCCAGCAGGACCAGCGCGCCGTGAGCTCGTGCAAGCACCGGAGACCGGACCACCACGTCCCGATACCTCGCCGCAAGCAGATCACCTTCCGGGACCCGATCGATGAGCGGCGCCAGATCACCGGCGTAGGACCGTGCGACCTCGGCCCATGCGGCGGTCCCGGCGGCCACCGTCCGCGCCATCTCGCGGCTGCGGATCGACCAGAAGATCGACGCCTTCCCGATGCCGGTGGGCAGCACCCCCAGGGTGATGCGCGTGTCGCCATAGCCTTGGAACAACGCGTCGCCAGCCAGGCCGTCCGGGTCATCCACCACCGCCCACAGCGCCCCGTACGGGTAGCCGACATCCTTGCTCGCCAGGCCGCTCAGGCGCCTCAGGCGAGAGCGGGCGCCATCGGCGCCGATCACCAGGTCGAACGGACCACGCTCTCCTGAGCTCGAAGTGCGGAGCCACCAGCCGGAAGCCGAGGAGCGCAGGCCGTCGATCCGGACGCCCGTCTCGATCGGGATGCCAGCCGCACTCACCGCATCCCACAGCAGCTCGAACAACACGCCCCGGTGCACACCCCAGCCATGGGATCGCGCCACCACGTCGTCATAGCGGAAGTCCATCACCCGGCGACCGTCGCGGGTGCGAGCGTCCACCCAGAGGACCGGGGTCGAGCGTCGCCGGAGATCCTCGGCCAGGCCGAGCGAGCCAAGGATCTCCTGTCCAAGCCGCTGGAGCAGGATGCCCGCGCCGACGGCCCTGGGTTCCGCGACGCGCTCGACCATGCTGACGTCGTGGCCGTCGCGCGCCAGCAGCAGCGCCGCGACCGGTCCGGCCGTGCCGCATCCGACGACCGCGACCCTCACCGTTCCGGAAACTCGCTACTCATCGAGAGCAAGATAGCCGGTACCGTCCCTCCGCGGGCTCAGTCGCTGGCGAGCTCCCTCGGGTCGTCCACGCGGCCCATGAACAGCACCGCATCCGTGGCACGGTCGCGGACGAAGAACAGGAACGGCCGAGCGAACGCGACCGTCGGGCCGTGCGAGCCGGGGATCATGGCGCCGGTCGCGGCGGCCGCCTCCGTGCCCTTCTCGTCGACCTCGATGAACGCCTCGTGCTCGATGACGCCGACGTGTTTGCCGCAGCCCATCGGCCCCAGATCCGCGCTGGCCGGCTGGAACACCGTTCGCATCCCCAGCGCCTCCAACGGCTTCCTGAGACTGCTGTGGACCGTCATGGAGAACCTGGGGAACGAGGCGTGGATGCCGCTCATCGCCAGCTTCCCGAAGATCTCCCGGAGCCTGCGCGCGTCCAGCTTCCGCAGGAACGTATCCAGGTCGGCGTCGAGCAGCACCATCGAGGTCTGGTCTCCGCTGTACGGCAGCTCCAGGGCGGTCCAGCCGTCCCCCTGGGCGAGCGGCAGTGACCAGTCGTAGTGCATCGTCGGGACCTGGACCGACGTTCCGTCCCGGAGCTCGAAAGGCGCCTGGTGCGTAAGCTCGGGGTCCAGCTCGTAGCGCCACGCGGCGTCGAGATGCATCGCGTTGGCGAGCACGAGGACGGTCGACTCGTCGATGCTCCCCTTCGGCATCAGCTCCTCGATCCGCCGGCCGGTGTGGTCGGCGACCCAGCGGTTGATCAGGGCACGGGCAGGCTCGGGATCGGTGAAGTCGACGGTCGCCAACGGGGCGCCATACTCGCGCGACATCGTGTCGACGAACGTCGGTGTGCACGTGCCGGGCTGCCCGAATAGCTGGTTCGCCAGCGCAAGGTCAACCCCCTCCGTGGCAAACCGCTCGCGGATGATCCGGTCGTAGCCATTCCTCGCGCGGTGGAGCCGGTCGCCCTCGAACGGCGCGTGGAGGACGTCGATCATCTCCCCGGCGGTCCGCCCTCGGGCGCCCGCGACGATCATCGAGAGCACGGTCGCGATGCTCGTCGGCGAGATCGCCAGGTTCGGCTCATTCCGTTCGCCGTCGAGCTGGCGAAGCAGATCAAGGCCGAAGTCGATATCGGCGGCGGTGACCGCAGACACATCTCCCTCGGCGACGGCCGAGGTATCCCGCGGCGCGCCGGCGAGGAGCACGACTCCCGGGATCTCCGGCGCGGTCGGCGACGGGAAGGCTGATGGCGCACGTGTCGGGCTCTGGGTCGCTACAGCGGCGGGGCTCGCGTCGTTCGAGGCATACGGGGAGGGGCCGGCACACCCGCCCACCGCGATAGGCCCGGCGAGCGCCAGGATGGCGAGGCGTCGAAGGGGCATGGCCGTCTCCAGATGCGGGCCGAACGCCCTGCGACGCTCAGGGTGGTGCATCAGTTCCCTGGCGGACGGTCGACGCGAGCGCCGGTAGACTCGCGAACTCATGACGTCCCAACGGCCGCCCGCGCCGACCGTAGCGGTGATCGGTGCCGGTTTCTCCGGGACGATGACGGCCGTGCAGCTGCTCC
This sequence comes from Chloroflexota bacterium, assembly GCA_013694835.1. Taxonomy (GTDB): domain Bacteria; phylum Chloroflexota; class Limnocylindria; order Limnocylindrales; family CSP1-4; genus JACDBP01. Next base: position 2,887 of record JACDBP010000178.1, on the reverse strand, counting down.
GCAGCGCCAGCGCCGGGCGGCCGCTGCGGGTCGTCCTGATCGAGCGGTCGGGGGACTGGGGCCGCGGTGTCGCCTACGCAGCGACGGACGCTCCGGTGGTGCTCAACGTGCCGGCCCGGGGCATGAGTGCCTACCCCGACGAACCTGGGCACTTCCTCGAGTGGCTTCGCCAACGCGATCCAGACGCCGGCCCGGAGACCTTCGCCCGGCGCACGCTGTACGGCGAGTACCTGGCCCAGCAGCTCACCGACGCCGCGACCGATGCCCTGCCTCACGGCGAGCTGGACTCGGTCGCCGATGAGGCACTGGCGGTGGAAGGGTCCGGCAGCGGGAGCGGTGGCACCGTCCGGCTCGCATCCGGCGCGGCGATCGAGGCGGACCGGATCGTGCTCGCACTCGGCAACTTCCCGCCGAGCGACCCGCCGGTCACCGACCGATGGTTCTACAGGGATCGGCGGTATGTCGGCTCGCCGTGGTCCCCGGCCGCGCTGGTGGATCTCGCGCCTGAGACGCCGGTGCTGCTCATCGGCACGGGGCTCACGATGTTCGATCTGATCGCAACGCTCGCCGCGCGGGGACACGGTGGCGCCATCCACGTGCTCTCGCGGCGTGGGCTGATCCCGCATGTCCACCGCGCACCGGCCGCCGGCTGCACTGCCCCGGTCCCTGCCCCTCCCGCAGGCGGGCTCCGGCCGCTGGTTCGATGGCTCAGAGCTGCCGCCCGCGACGCCGAGGCGCGCGGTTGCGACTGGCGGATCGTGGTCGACGGGTTACGTCCGGAGCTCCAGTCGCTCTGGCGCTCGATGCCGATCGACGAGCGGCGCCGCTTCCTGCGGCACCTCCGGCCCTACTGGGAGATCCACCGGCACCGGCTGCCACCGCCGATCCTCGACACCTTCGAGGCCGCCCGGAGAGCCGGTCGCGTGACCCTCCACGCAGGCTCGCTGCGCTCGTTCCGCGCGGCGGACGGTGAGACGGCGGTCGAGGTCGAGCTCGCACTCCGCGGCGGCACGACGCGCTCGATCATCGTCGGACGGGTCATCAACTGCACCGGACCCACGTCCGAGTACCGCAAGCTCGAGCATCCGCTCGTTCGCGGCCTGTTCGCCGCGGGCCTCGCCACGCCCGACCCGCTGCATCTCGGTCTCGAGACTGCCGACGATGGAGCCCTTGTCGATGCTGCCGGTCGCCCATCCAGGATCATCTTCGCCATCGGGCCGGTCAGGAAGGGTTCGCTCTGGGAGACCACCGCGGTACCGGAGCTTCGCGAGCAGGCAGTGGCCCTGGCCGGCAGATTGCTGAAATGATCCGGCGACAGGCGGCGGCCATGGGAGGCTGGTAGGCGAGGTCAGATTCGAACTGACACGCCGCTTACGCGGCACCGGCTCCTAAGGCCGGCGCGTCTGCCATTTCGCCACTCGCCCGTGCCGGAGTCTAGCGGTCCGCCGAACTCGAACGCGCGAGGGCAGCAGCTCCGGTGCCGGCGGCAGCCCGTGTCCCGGCGGCAGCCTCGCTGACGCTGGTCGTCCCGGTCATCGGCTCACCCACCGACGCGGGGCGGTCGCGGTCGGCGGCGAGCAGGCGCTCGGCCATCTGCTTGGCGACCTGGCGCCCCAACGGGATCGCCATCACGTCGAAGAGGCGCCAGAAGCTTGCCCGGCTGCTGGTTGGCGTGTCGGCCTTCTTGCGCTTCTCGAGGTACGCGGCGAACTCCCGCTCGAGTCTCTCCTGGACCTTTCGGCCGTCGTCGCCCAGGCCGTCGACGACCTTCTGGACGTCCTTCGGCAGGAGCGTCTTCGGCGGCGGCTCCTTGCCCCGGCGCACGGCCTTACCGGCCGCCTTGAGCAGCCGTCTTGGACCGCCCACGGCCAGGAACACGGCGCCGCCCGCCAACCCCGCCGTCTCGACCGGGTGCTTGCGCACCTTGGCCGGGATGTCGAGGGCGGAGCGGGTCGCCGCGGTCAGCTCGTCGGCCTCGGTGGCCAGGGCTGCCCGCGCCGCGACTACCGCCTGCCGAGCTTGCTTCGTCGATTCGCCCATTGCTGTCCCAACCATTCCTTCGTCTCTTTGGCGGTCTCGATCGTTTCGGTCGGCTTCAGCGCGGCGAAGCGCTTCTCCAGGTCGATCTGGCTCCTGCCGAACACGAACTGCAGGACCGACCACAGCAGGAGCGCCACGGTCACTCCGATGGCGGCGGCCACGCGCCAGTCGTAGCGCCCGCCGACGATGAGGCCGACCACGAACCCGACGATGACTCCGCCGACAAGGCCGGCGATCGCCGCGCGGGGGCCACCAGCCCTGGCGCCCAGGATCAACCCGACCACGCCCAGGACCAGAGCCACGACGCCGGCCACCGCGAGGACACCGGGGTCGAACCCGATGGCCAGCGACGTGCCGGCGAGCAGCGTATCGACGGTATTCGGAAGGATGTTCGAGCCCAGCAACAGCCCGACCAGCACCCCGGCGAGCGCGCTGACCAGGAACGCCGTCACGGCCCGTCCGGCGCCGACGCCGACGATCAGCAGCCCAAGCATCACCAGGATCCCGGTGCCGAACAACAGGCCGTGCAGCACGCCCCAGCCGAGGGAGCCGAAGAGCCACTCGCCGAGGAAGAGCCACGTACCGACGTACACGAGGTTGCCCGTGAACAGCGCAATCCCAAGAGCGACACCAGCAAGCACCCCGAGCGTCTTGACGAGCGAAAGGATCTCGCCGAACTCGGCCTTCGCGAGGTCGATGTGCGCCTTGACCAGGCCTGTCCCGGCGCGCTTCGTGTTGCCGATCTGTTCGCGCAAGCCCGGCCGCGGCGGGCCTGAGGCGGGTGTTCCCGCCTTGGCGACTCCCGGCACGGCGCGGTCAGGCGCGGGCATGCGCGCCTCATCTCCTC
>JACDBP010000169.1 GCA_013694835.1 Chloroflexota bacterium | reverse complement strand
ACTCAGCATCGGTCGTCCTCCTGTTAGTCGTTCATCTAACTCGTGGGCTCGGTGATGGGCTCGCGGCACGACGGAACGCGGCCCGGGACGGTCGCTCAGCCCAGGTAGCGAGTGAGCTCGATACCTGCTTCGGTGAGGCGCTCCCTCCGAAGGCTGTAGTAGGTGAGGGTGCCCTCCTCGGTGACCGTGACGAGCCCGGCGGCTCGCAGCAGCGCAAGGTGGTGCTTCATCGTCGGCTTGGACAGCTCCAGGTGGGTCGCAAGCTCTGTCAGGTACCAGTCCCGATCCGCCAGCAGCTTCAAGGTCCGCATCCTCGTCGCATCTCCGAGCGCGCGGTAGAGCCGGACCACGGCCTGGGGCGGTGTCGTGCCGTCGTTCACGCCCACCGCTGCGTCGGCGACCGGGTAACAGAACATCCGCCAGTCGGCGGCGGAGAAGATGTAGTTGTACGGCTTTCCGAAGTACGACGGCGCCATGATCACCCGGCGAACGTTCGATTCAGGCAGCCAGCGCAGGCCGCCCGTGGTCCGTTCGATGAGGGCAGAGGGATCGAGCGAGGCCATGTCGCCGGCGCGTGCCTCGAGGTCGCGGGCGATGATCCGCGCTACGCGGTCCTCGACCTCCAGGAAGAGCGGCAACCAGGCGCGCAGCACTTCGCGCAGGAGCGTGACTCGCGACCCGGCGTTGGCCAGGAACGCCACGAACTGCGCCCGGTTGTGTTCGGGCAGGCGCGGCTCCAGCTCGGTCAGCGCGTCAGCTTCACCGGCCACGCTCCGATCGAGCAGCCGCTGGGCTGCCTCGTCCCGGTCCAGTTCCGGCAGCAGGTGGCGGATGAGGTCGGCGTCCGGGACCCGGTCGAGCAGCTGCACCACGGCAGCCGCATCGCGCACCGTGGGGTCCGCCACGATGAGGGACGGCAGGCCGTGGAAGATGCCGTTCGACTCCTCGCCGAAGCACGCGTCGAGGTCATCGAGCTGGCCCGGTGGCAGGGATCCGCGGGCCTTCCGGAGCCAGCGAAGGTCCTCCGGGGAGACATCCTGATCGTCACCCGTGCCGACGTAGAGGCTGATGATGAAGTCATAGGCCGTCCGGGCGTCGAAGGTCACGTCGTACACCGAGGCGCCCCCCGAGAAATCACGGACGGCCGGCCGTGTGGCGTCCGCGCTGGACGCACCAGACCGCGTTCGCCGCGCGCCGCTGGTGGTCGTCCGGCCCATCGCTCATCTCCTCTTCGCTAACCCATGTTAGATGAAAGGCTAACAGCCGGGCGATCACGCGTCAACCCGGCCGAGGCGGTCACCCGATGTACGATGCCGCGACGCCTGGCACCCCCGCCGCGCGGTCTCGTGGAGCAACTCGTGCCCGGTAGCCATCCCGACCGCGCCACCATCCTCTTCTCCGACCATCGCCTCGGCAACGGGCTGCGAGTGATCATCGCCCCCGACCATCTGGCGCCGGTGGTCGCCATCAATCTCTGGTACGACGTCGGGTCCAAGCACGAGCAGGCCGGCAAGACCGGCTTCGCGCACCTGTTCGAGCACTTCATGTTCCAGGGTTCGGGGCACGTCGCGAAGGCCGAGCACATGAGCGTGATCCAGAGCGCGGGCGGCGTGAACAACGCGACGACCTTCTTCGACCGCACGAACTACTTCGAAAGCCTGCCCTCGCACCAGCTGGAGATCGGTCTCTGGTTGGAGGCCGACCGGATGGCGACGCTGCTCGACGCGCTCAGCCAGGAGAACCTGGACAACCAGCGCGACGTGGTCAAGAACGAGAAGCGCCAGAGCTACGACAACCGGCCGTATGGCTCCTTCTTCGAGCGGCTCATGGCGGCACTGTTCCCGAAGGGCCACCCCTACCACCACACCACCATCGGCTCGATGGCGGACCTCGATGACGCCAGCCTGGACGACGTCAAGGCGTTCTTCCGCACCTACTACGCACCGAACAACGTGGTGCTCTCGATCGTGGGCGATGTCGACGAAGCCGATGCGCTGGCCGCCGCCGAGCGCTACTTCGGTCCGATCCCCGCGAATCCTCGGATCCCGCCGTTCCAGGTCCCCCAGCTGCCACCGCATCTGGGCGCGGAGCACCGTGAGACGGTGCCCGACGCCGTCCCCCTCGTGCGTGTCCACTTCGGCTTCCGGACACCGCCCTTCGGGACGTCGGAGTTCGAGGCCCTCGAGGTGGCCGCGCAGATCCTGGCGGGCGGCAAGGGCAGCCGGCTGCACAAGCGCCTGGTCCGTCGCGAGCAGATCGCGCAGGACGTGGCGGCGTTCGTGCTGCCGCTGGTCGCGGGGCGTGCCGTCTTCGCCGGGTGGGTGACGGCCCGACCCGAGACCGACGCGGAGACGGTGGAGGCGGCGTACCTCGGTGAGCTCGAGCGGATCGGACGTGAGCCGGTCTCCGAGGACGAGTTGGCGCGGGCGCGGGCGCTGATCGAGTCCGCGGAGCTGTCTGCCCTCGGGCGCCTCGACGAGGTCGCCGATCGGCTGAGCATGTACGCGCTGCTGTTCGACCGGCCTGCGCTCGTCAATGAGCAGCTGGAGCGGTACCTGGCCGTTGATGCGGCAGCGATCCAGGCGGTCTGCAGGGACACCTTCCGTGCCGACAACCGCGTCGTCATCACGTTCGTGCCGGGAGGCCCCTCGGCGGACGAGGCTGAACGTGAGGCCGGAGCGGATGCGGGCGACGACGACGCGGGAGACGACTCCGGAGCTGCGGGCGCCGGCGAGGAGATCGCCGCGTGACCCACGACCCGGAACGGCCGACGGACACGGACTTCCTGCCCGACGAGCTCGAAGAGGCGCTCGCAGCGACCAACCTCGAGACCTCCCCGGGCACGCAGCTTCGCGACGAAGGCGATGAGCGACGGGCGATGGATCTCGGAGCGCCGGTCGCAGGCCTCGCGGTGGTGGACGAGGCGGCGCTCGGCAGCGGATCCTCGGATCTGTCGATCCTGGAGCGCCGACCCTCAGCCCGGGAGCCGCGGCCTTACCGCTTTCCGGCGTTCGAGCGACAGCGGCTGGACAACGGCCTGACGCTCATCCATGCGCACCTTCCCGGCCGTCCACTGCTGAGCGCGCAGCTGCTGCTCGAGGGTGGAGGCTGCCGCGAGCCGGCTGATGTCGCCGGGGTGACCGCGCTCACTGGCCGCGCGCTGTCCGAGGGCACGCACCATCGCGACGCGATCGAGCTCGTCGAAGCGGCCGAGCGGTTGGGCGCGGAGCTCCACGCCGAGGCCGGGTGGGAGAGCCTATCGGCAAGTCTGGAGGTGCCACGCTCACGCATGGCACCCGCCCTGATGCTGTTGGCAGAGATGGCGCTCACGCCGAGCCTGCCGGAGGTGGAGGTGGAGCGACTCCGCGCCGAGCGGCTCAATGACCTGCTCCAGGTCCGCGCCGACCCCCGCCGGCGCGCCGAGCGCGTCTTCGCCGAGACGATCTATGCCCCGACCTCGCCGTTCAGCCGGCCGCTCGGAGGCGTGGAGTCGACGGTCGCCGCGATCGGTCGTGACCAAGTAGCGGCTCGACATGCGGCCCATCTCGATCCGCGAAGGGCCACGCTCGTGGTGGCAGGCGATCTGGCAGGCCTGCCCCTGCGTACGCTGGTCGAGGATGCCTTCGGGCGATGGTCAGGTCCGGCCGCGCAAGGCCATCCGGTCGCAGGTCAGACACCGGAGGCGTCAGCCGTGGATGCGTCGCCGCATCCCGCCGGGGCTCGCATCGTGCTCGTCGACCGCCCCGGGTCCGCCCAGACCGAGGTGCGTGTGGGGCACGTCGGGCTGTCGCGGCTGATCCCCGATTTCCACGCGGTCGCGGTGCTCAGCTCGGTGCTCGGCGGGCTCTTCAACTCCCGCCTGCAGCGACTGCTCCGCGAGGACCGCGGCTACACGTACGGGATCCATGCCGGCTTCGACCTCCGCCGCTGGCCAGGCCCGTTCGCTGCCCGGACCGCGGTCCAGACCGAGGTCACCGTGCCGGCACTCCATGACCTCATGGGCGAGCTCCGCCGGATCCGCGAGGCCGCGCCCGAGGAATCGGAGCTGCGGGAGGCTCGCGATTACCTGATCGGTGTGTTCCCGCTCCGGTTCGAGGCCGCGCCGCAGGTCGTCTCGGCCATCGTCGGGCTGGTCCTGTTCGGCCTGCCGGACGACGAGCTGGACCGTTACCGTCCGGCGATCGCCGAGGTGACCGCGGAGGACGTTTACGATGCCTCGCGGCACGTGCGCCCGGACGACGCCTCGATCGTGCTCGTCGGTGATGCCTCCCGGATCGAGGGCGACCTCCGCACTGCCGGGTTGGGCGCGGTCAGCCTCATTACCGACTGACGGCCGCGCGGCCACGGCGCCATGGCGGCCAACGTCGCCAGCGGGAAGGACGCCAAGGTGGTCTGCGCGTCATCGGCTGAGGGTTGCGGCCTACCAGATCGTCATCCGGCGAGGATGGCGGTGGCCGCGCAGCCGTGAGTCTTTGGTCACGATCTGCCAGCCGTGCTCGATGGCGGTGGCATAGATGATCCGGTCGGCCCGGTCCCCCGGGAAGGACTCAGGCAGCGCCACGGCTGCGGAGGCGATGGCCGGCGTGGTGCCGACCGTGCGCAGCTGGCTCGCGAGGCCCTCGAGCCAGGACAGGACGGGCACGCTGACCACGATGCGCTCGTGCCGAGCCAGCCAGGCCAGCTCGAACCAGGAGATGGAAGCGACCGCCAGCTCGTCCGCCCCGGCCAGGGCGCGCGCCGCGGCCGGGCTGATTCGCCTTGGTTCGGCCGACCACCACTGGACGACGTGCGTGTCGAGCAGGAGCGTGGTCACGGAAGGTCCCAGGGCACCCCAGTGGAGAACAGAGCGTCATCGTCGGCCGCGCTCATCGTCACATCCGCGAAGAGGCCCTTCAAGGCGTGAGGACCCCTGGCCGGCACGAGCCGCGCCACGGTCCGTCCGTGACGGGTGATCTCGATCTCGTCGCCCTTCGCCACCTCATCGAGCAGCGCCAGGATCTTTGCCTTGACCGCCGTCGCAGTCATCTGTTTGACCATACGGTCATCATAGTGGTCCCCCGTTCCGAGCGTCAAGGTGGGCGGCGTTGGCGCAACCTGCCCGTCAGCCGAACCGTGTGCCCCCGACGATGGCATCCCTCGCTGCACCTCAACGCTGAAACCTTTCGGCAGCCGCCCGCCTCGATGATGGTGTGGCCGCCCACCATCGGTGCGGCAGACCTGGAGGTCGCCGATCCATCCGTGCACCTGGCCGTCACGATGGGGGGAACGGGCGCGGCGTGCCACGATGCGCGCGTGGATGACCGCCGCCTCGTCGACGCCATCCTCGCGGGGGACAGTGATGCCTTTCGAGTCCTCGTCGAGCGCGAGTCGGCCAGCGTCTACCGGACCTGCTATCGCATCCTCAGCAACCTCACGGACGCCGAGGATGCTGCACAGGAAACCTTCGTGACCGCCTACCGCGCCATCGCCGGCTACCGCGGCGATGGCACCTTCGGTGCGTGGATCGGCAGGATCGCGACGCGTCACGCATACCGCAAGCTTGGCACCCGCCGGAAGGCCACGATCGAGCCGATCGACGACACCTTCGACGTCGCCGCGCCCACCGCGGGCAGCGATCCACTCGGCCTGGCGTTGGGCGCGGAGCGGGATGAGCTGGTCCGCGCCGCGGTCGCCCGACTCGGCGAGCCTTACCGCGAGGTCGTCGCCCTGCGCTTCTTCGGCGAGTTGTCGCTCAACGAGATCGCGGAGGCGACGGAGCGTCCCCTCGGGACCGTGAAGACACACCTGCACCGCGGCCTCGAGCGGCTGCACCGCTCGCTCGGCGTGGAGATGCCCGCATGACGGGCCGACGGCCGCTGGGCGACGACGAGTCCGGCGCCTCCACGGACTTCCAGCCCTCCGAGCTCGACGACGGCGGCCTCGACCTGCTGCCCACGGCGCGACGCGTCGAGCGCTACGCCCACGGGAGCTCACCGATGCCACCGCCCGACTTCACGGCTCGGGTCATGGCAGCCGTCGCGCGCGAGCCGGTCCCGACGCCACCGGCACGGTTCCTCCGGGCGCTTGGCGCCCTCTCGCTCGGTGGGATGGTCGCTGACTTCGGCGCGATGGTGCGGGCCGCGTTCGGTATCGGGCGAACCTTCCCGATGGCCGTACGGGCGCAGGCCCTGGCGCTCGTGATCGCGTCGCTCGTGGCAGTCACGGGTGTCGGCACGGCGGCCACGGTCGGCGGGTCGCTGATCCTGGACCGTCTCAACGCCACACCGGAGCCGTCGCGGTTGCTGCCGTCACCGAGCGCCGTGCCGGAGTCCAGCGCACCCTCGGGCAGCCCGGATCCGCGACCGACGGCCTCGCCGTCCGCGACCGCCGGCACGACCCTGCAGCCTACCGCCGCGCCTTCGGATGCCTCACCGGGGCCGACGGCGAGTCCCAGCCCCACGCCAACGGCGTCGCCGCGGCCTACCGCCGAAACGCCCCGCCCGACCCGGTCGGAGACGCCCGGGCCCACGCGGACGCCCGGGCCCACGCGGACGCCAAAGCCCACGAATACGCCCAAGCCCTGCGAGACCCTCAAGCCCGGCGAGACCCTGAAGCCCGGCGAGACCCTCAAGCCTTGCCAGACGCCGCATGGCGGATCCGGACCGGGCTAGCGCAGTGGTCGCCGTCCGTTGTGGCGCGGTCGCACGGAAACGAACACTGGTCTGTGCGATGGTGTTACGCTCCCCGCGTGACGAGTCTCGACACCGCTCCGGGTGACGCCCCGCTCCGGCCGCCGGTCCTGGGCGCGGAGCGCCGACGCCTCACGCTCCAGCTCGTCCGATCGGGCGAGGTGGGGGAGGTCGCGGAGCTCGCGCGCCGCTTCCGCGTATCGCCGATGACGGTGCGGCGGGACCTGGCGCAGCTCGCTCGACAGGGCAAGCTCACCCGTGTGCACGGCGGCGCTGTCTCGGACGGCGAGGACCGGCCGTTCGGCGTCACCCGGGTGGAGCGGGCGGCCGCGAAGGAGCGCGTGGGGCGCGCCGCTGCGGCACTCGTCCAGGATGGTCAGACGCTGATGATCGACATCGGGACCACCACGCTCCACCTCGCGCACGCTCTGCACGGCCGCGAGCTGACCGTGATCACCAACAGCCTCGCCGTCGTCGACGATCTGATGGGGGAGCCGACGATCGAGCTCATCGTGCTAGGGGGGACCGTGCGACGGACCTATCGCTCGGTGGTGGGCATGCTTGCCGAGGACGCGCTCCGGCAGCTGTCCGCGGACTTCGCCTTCCTGGGTGCCAGCGGAGTCCGCCGAGAAGACCTGGCGGTCATGGACACGACGATGGTGGAGGTCCCCACGAAGCGGGGCATGCTGGCCTCAGCGGCACGCTCCGTGCTGCTGGTCGACGCCGGGAAGTTCACGATGGGAGGCACGGTCCGGGTGTGCGGTTCCGCGGAGCTCGACACCGTCATCACCAACGATGGCGTCGATGCGTGGGTGGTGGACGGTATGGCCGGCCTCGGCGTCGAGCTCGTGCTCGCGTGAAGATCTGCGTGATCGGGGGTGGCGGCTTCCGCGTGCCGATGGTCTATGGGGCGTTGCTCGACCGGGCGGCACGGCTCGGCATCGGCGAGGTGGCGCTGTACGACACCGACATCGGTCGCATGGAGCGGATCCTGCCGGTCCTGCACGGGCTGGGAGCGGAGCGCGGCAGGCGGTTGCCACTGGTGGTCACCACGGACCTTGACGAGGCGCTCGACGGAGCCGATTTCGTCTTCTGTGCCATCCGCGTCGGCCATCTTGAGGGGCGCGTGGTGGACGAGTCCGTGCCGCTCCAAACGTCGGTCCTGGGGCAGGAGACGATCGGACCGGGCGGCATCGCCTTCGCGCTGCGGACGATGCCGGTCATGCGCCAGCTCGCGGAACGAGTCGCCGTCCGCGCCCCGGACGCTTGGTTCATCAACTTCACGAACCCAGCGGGCCTGGTGACGGAGGGGATCCAGGACATCCTCGGCGCACGGGTCCTCGGCGTGTGCGATTCGGCGAGCAGCCTGTGCCGTCGCGTCGCGGGGGTGCTCGACCGTCCGGCATCCGGCCTCCGCTTCGACTATTTCGGGCTCAACCACCTCGGTTGGCTGCGCGGGGTCTACGACGGCGATCGAGACCTGCTGCCGGCGCTGCTTGCGGACGAGTCCCAGCTGGCACGCCTCGAGGAGGGCCGTCTGTTCGGTGCCGAGTGGCTCCAGACGCTCGGCATGATCCCTAACGAGTACCTCATGTTCTATTACTTCGCGGCCGAGACGGTGGCGGTGCTCCGCTCGGGGTTCGAGCCGCGCGGCGCGACCCTCCAGCGGCAGCAGCGTGCGTTCTACGCCGCGTCCGAGGTACGGCCCGTAGAGGCGCTCGCCGCGTGGCGCAGGACTCGTCGGGAGCGCGAGCGGTCCTATTTCTCCGAAGCGCGCCTGGCCACCGGCGCCCGGGCCGGGGACGGGCCTGACGGTGGGCAGGACGGCTATGAACGAGAGGCCCTGGCGATCGTCGAGGCTATCGTCTCGGACGAACCGCGGGTCCTGATCGTGAACACCCCGAACCGCGGCGCGTTGCCCTTCCTGGACGACGAAGCCGTGGTCGAGGTGCCCTGTGTGGTCGATGGCGGCGGCGCGAGGCCGCTCGCCGTGGGAGTCGTGCCCGCCCACGCACGTGCGCTCATCGAGACGGTCAAGGA
>JACDBP010000165.1 GCA_013694835.1 Chloroflexota bacterium | reverse complement strand
GATGCGAACCACCACCGTGCTGGTCATCGCCTGCCCGCACGCGCTCGGCCTGGCCATCCCGCTCGTCATCGCCATCAGCACCAGCCTCGGCGCCCGAAATGGGCTGCTGGTCAAGGACCGGCTGGCGCTCGAGCGAGCGCGTGAGCTCGATGTCGTCATCTTCGACAAGACCGGCACGCTGACGAAGGGCGAGCCCGTCCTCGCCGGCGTTGCGGCGGTGAGCGGCATGGACGAGCCGGAGCTCCTCGCCCTCGCGGCCGCGTAGCAAACCGCCAAGACATGGCCGAGTCCTGGTGGTCGGACGGCTCAGCGACCCGGTTGGAAACCGTAGCGGCCGACGAGCGGCACGAACACACATGGCTCCACCGCGCGCCACTCCACCCGGTCACCCATGCGTCGGACGATCCGCAGCTCCTGGTGCGTCCGCGTCCCCACGGGCACCACGAGTCGCCCGCCGTCAGCCAGCTGGTCGATGAGCGGCTTGGGGACGTCAGGTGCAGCCGCAGCGACCAGGATCGCGGCATACGGCGCTTCATCGGGCCAACCCTCGGAGCCGTCGCCGACGCCCACCCGCACCGGCAGCCGCAGCGCGCGCAGCCGCTCCTCCGCGCCGGACGCGAGCGACGCGTGGCGCTCCACGCCGATGACTTGCGCACCCATGGTGGCCAGCACCGCCGCCTGGTAGCCGGAGCCGGTGCCGACATCCAGCACTCGCGGCACGCGTCCGACATGCCTGGCACGCCAGCCGGGCAGGTCCAGCTCCTCGGTCATGCGCGCCACGATGTACGGCTGCGAGATGGTCTGGCCGTCCGCGATACCGAGCGCGGCGTCGTCGTAGGCGCGCTCGAGCATCTGTGGTTCCACGAACCGCTCGCGCGGTACGCGGCCCATCGCGTCCAGCACCTCGCGCTGGCGGATGCCTCGCGCGACCAGGTGCTCGGCGACCATCCGGGAACGGGCCTCGGCCCACGGATCCGGAGTGGTCTGCCGCATCGTGATGGGGCGGCCTGCGGCCCGGTCAGGGACTCGGCGAGGCCCCGGTGGGGCCGGGGCTCCCTGAGGGCTCCCCTGAGGCGGCGACCGTTGAGCTGGGTGAGCTGGAAGCGCTCGGCGCGACCGAGCCGCTCGGTGTGGTGGAGCCCGACGGACTGGCCGGTGGGCTCGGCGAGCCGCTGGCGCTGGCCGATGGGCTCCCCGACGGCGACGGGCTGGCTGATGGCGAAGGGCTGGGTGAAGGTGAGGCGGTCGGCTCGACGGTCGGACTCGGCAGCGGCGTCAGCACGCCACCCGTGCCCGCGACGATGCCATAGAGCAGGATCCCGGCGAAGGTCGCGGCGATGATGCCGACCCAGATCTTGGTCACCCGGTCGTCGACGTAGGGCAGCTGCTCAGCGCCCGTTGCGGCGCCGGCGCGGGCAGGCGTGGTGACCTCGCGGGCCTTCGCCACCTTGCCTCGGACGCGACCGACGGTCCCGATCGCCGACCCGCCGGACGTCGACGATTCGCTGAACGGCGGTGACGCACTCGGCAGTTCGGAGGTATCGTCGGCACCGAAGCCGACGCTGTCGTCCGGGTCCGCGGTCACGTCGTCCGGTACGTCGTCGTCATCGGTGGCATCGACCACCACCGGCTCGTCGACCGCCGCCGGCTCGTCGACCACCACCGGCTCGTCGACCACCACCGGCTCGTCGACCACAGCCCCGGGGGGCTCGATGTCGACCGCGTCCTGGTCCGCTGCGTCGGCGCGGTCGATCAGGTCCGCCTGGGCGTCCGTCAGCGGCTCGTCGGGCGTGTCTCCGTCACTGGTGCGCGCGGGCTCGCCGTCCCGTCCTGTCGGCCCACTCGGGTCGCTCATCCTCGCCACATCTCCCGTTGCATCCTCCAGAGGCGGCCGATCGCCACCACGCGGCTGAACCAGCGCGCCAGCGGCAGCAGCCGCTCTTGCGTGGCCTCGTCGATCGAGCCGCGCCCTTCGCGCAGCCGGAGTGACATGGCGACCATCGCGGCGTCGGCCCGGTCGAGCCGCTCCCGCAGCGCGACGGCTGCCTCCACCGCGGCGGCGGTCTGCACTCGCAGGCGTGCGAGCCGCTCCCGATCCGCGACGTGTCCCTGCTCCATCCGGTCGGCGAGCTGCCGGACCGGCTGTCGCACCGTACCGACCCGGCGAAGGGTCGCCCAGCACAGCACGCTCACCACCACCGCGAAGGCGGCGACGAAAACCATCAGGACGAGGACGAGGTCGGTCTGCACGCCGGCGACAGTATGGCCGAAGTCAGGGCTGCGCCGGTGCATCCCGCGCGGCGGCACGCCGAACGGCGCCATCGGGGTCTCTGACCGCCGGTAACACCGCGCCCAGCAGTCCTGCCAGCACCGTGACCATGCCGAATGCAGCGATGACCAGCCCGACGCCGAGACTCTCGGCCAACACCCCCGAGAAGGCCATGGCACCGGTCATCGCTCCGAAGACGAGGCTCGAGCGGAACGCTATGACCCGACCCATCAGCTGCATCGGGACCACCTCCCCGAAGAGGGTCTGCGTCGGGATGATGTAGATCAGGTTCGCGACGCCGACCACGGTGGCGCCAACGAGAGCCAGCGCGACGTTGGAGGTCAGCCCCAACAGGACCGTGCCAGCGCCCATCGCGATCATGCCACCCACGATCAGCGGGCCTTTGCGCAGCCGCGACCCGATCGCCCCGACCGCGAAGCCCCCGATCAGGTTACCCACGCCGATGGCGGTCTCGATCGCCGCGTAGTTGCCGGGGTAGGGGATGAGGGCCGGGTCGAGCCAGTCGCGGGCGTACACCACGGTGAGGGCGATCGTGGCGCCGATGGAGGTCTGTGCCACTGCGCTGATGATGGTGTTCTGGTACAGCGCCGGCTGGCCACGAAGGTAGCGCCAGCCGTCCATCAGTTCACCTCCGAAGCGCCGGAAGGCGTTGCCGCCACGGTCGATCGCCTCGCGCGCGACCGGCGGGATCGCGATGGCGAACAGCAGCACCGCGCTGATCAGGTAGGTCGCAGCGTCCGCGAAGAAGGCGATCGGCAGCGCCATGCCCAGGAACGCCACGAAGATCCCGGCCAGCGGGTAGCCGATGATGTCGGCCAGCGTCTCGCCGGTCCAGGTGGCGCTGTTCGCGGCGAGCAGGTCGTCGGGCTGGACGATGCGCGGCACGACGGCGGCTTTCGCCGGCCGGAAGAAGATGCTGACCGTGGTCACCAGGAAGACGATGGGGTAGACCAGCACCACGCTCTGGGCGACGGCGAACGGGATGGTGAGCACCAGTCCGCCGCGCAGCAGGTCGCTCGTGACCATCACCTTCTTGTGGTCCCAGCGGTCCACGAACGTGCCGGCGACCGGGCCGAGCAGCAGATTCGGCACGGTCGCCGCGAGGAACACCAGGCCGGTCGCGAGCGGAGAATCCGTGGCTGCGTAGACCAGCACGCCCAGCGCGACCTGGTGGAGCCTGTCCCCGAACAGGCTCAGCGTCTGGCCGATCCAGAAGGCGGAGAAGCGGGGGTCGAGCGCCAATCGTGCGTAGGGGTGGGCGCGCGCTCTGTAGCCGAGCGTGCGCGGGCCGGTTGCAGCCCCGGGCGTGGTGGCACCGGCGGCGGGGGGTTCCGCAGCCGCGGTGGCGCGCCGGACCGAGCCCGCCAGGGTCCCCGGTCCGCGTCCCCCTCCCAGGACCAACGGACGATCGAGTCCTGCGAAGTCGCTGATCAGATCGCTCGCCGGCGCGCGA
>JACDBP010000158.1 GCA_013694835.1 Chloroflexota bacterium | reverse complement strand
AGGGTGGCGAGCCGGCCACTGCCGAAACGGTGCTCCTCGGTGTCACCAAGGCATCGCTCAACACCAGCAGCTTCCTTGCCGCGGCCTCCTTCCAGGAGACCACCCGGGTGCTGACCGAGGCCGCCATCAACGGCGCCAAGGATCGGCTCGTGGGCCTCAAGGAGAACGTCATCATCGGCAAGCTCATCCCCGCCGGGAGTGGCGCGCCGGCCAACGTCGCCGCGGCTCGCGAGGCCGCTCGGCGTGCGGCCGCCGAGGCACTCGCCGGTGGCGAGCTGCCGGAGGGCTTCGGCTCCGTGGAGGAGTTCAACATCTTCCTCGCCGAGGGAGGCGCCGTCAGGCAGGGTGGTGACGGCGACGGCGGGTTCAACCCCTTGCTGGCGGAGCGCCAGGAGCCGTCCGATGGCGGTGACCTCGACGAGAATCCCTTCCTGCAGGGCGAGGCCCATCCAGAGCCCGCGGACGAGTTCACTCCAGAGGAGGCCGAAGCGGCCCTGGCCGACGGCGGCAAGGACCGCTGAGGCAGTCCTGGCCGTCACGGGCCTGGATGACCTCGACCAGCGACGGCCCGTGGAGCGATCCGCGGGCCGCTGGATCCCACCCAGAGGGAGATGGCGGACGATGGACCTGCGAATCGACGCATGGCGCAGCCGCGCGTGGACATGGTCGGGTACGACGCGATCACCCGGGAGTCGCGGCGACTGACGGAGTACAGCGGCATGCTCTGGCTGGGGACAAGCCGAACGTCACGGGTCGGGTCTTTGCGATCAGTGCGACGGGGGTCGTGGTGGATGCCGCGGTCTTCGTCCCCGATTCGCTCCCGTACCTGCCGGCCTCACTCGGCGATGCGGTCATCGCCGCGACGGTCGCCGTGCAGAGCCAGGGCGGCGACGAGGCACGCATCACCGATTGCCGCGCCGTGCTCGTCCCGGATCCGCGAGGCCAGCAGGTGGCCTGGCTGCAGCTTCAGCTCCGGGGCTGCGCGACCCTCGGCACGGGGCCTAGCTACCGGGTCGTGGTCCTGGCGCCACTCGATGCCGTGGCGAGCTGAGGAGCCGCCCTTGCCGCTCGCCCGATTCCCGATGCCGAGCCGACGAGTGCCCCCAGCCGGTCACGCGCGCTGGAGCAGCGCGACGTAGTACGAGGCGTTGCGCGTGACGCGGGCGTAGTCACCGGGGCGAAGGCTCCCGATCTCGTTGTAGCGCGCCACGAAGCGTTCGGCGGCGGCGCGGCCGTCGCTCTGTCCGCGTCCGGTCGAAGCGGGCGTGAAGAACGGGCAGTCGAGGTAGATGCCGACCTTGAATCGCTTCCCCGGGACGGTCTCGAGGGTCTTTCCCTCGAAACGTCGCGCGAGCGCCAGTAGGTCCTCGTAGGTCATCCTCGCAGCGGTCCTCTCGCGCCGCGGCCTACTCGACGCTCAGCATCTGCTGCCAGCGCCAGCGATCATCGCCATGCAACAGGCTTCGAAGGTGGTTGATCACGCCGGCGTGATAGGTGTCGTGCTGGAGGGGCATCGAGAGGAGCCAGCGCGTCTCGCGTTGCTCGTCCCAGTTGGCGCGGCGCGGACGCAGCAGGTCATCTTCAGTCAGCGCGAGAACGTAGGCCATGAGGGTTGCATGGGTCTCACGAAGCCAGGCCACGACCTCTTTCATCGGGGCCTCGTCGACCGGCCAGGGCGCAACCTCCGCGCTCTCCCACTTCAGGCCCGCGTCCCCGAATGCATGTCGGCGTACATCACCTTGCACGCGCCGACGTGGACGGCGATCGCCTCGATCGTCCGCCGCGAACCGCTCGGACGGGCCTGCCACTGCTCGTTCGTCACGCTTCCGATGTTGGCCAGCAGCGATCGGCTCTCGTTCGACTCGTCGATACAGGTGCCTTCGAAGGCCTCGTCCATCGGAAGTGCCAGCAGCTCGACCCCGCCCATAGCCAGGACCGTAACCACCTGCGGTCGCGCGCGCAAGCCTCCGTGTAACGGCAATCGCGGGTGACCGCCCCCCGGATCGGAGGCCGTCGTCGGCCAACTGGGATTCGACCGTGCGTGGTGCGGGCGAACTGACGAACGAGCGGCCCGTCGGCGACCCCCGATAGCCGGGCGGCGACCTTCGTTCGCCGGTCATTGCTTTCCCGGCGGGCGAACCGACCGCCGAAGCCGAGCGGCCGCACTCGACCACCGCGGCTCGCCGTCCGATTCGCCCACCTGGCGCGAGTCGGCCATCGCGTCAAGCTTGAAGGCAACCCCGACGGCCACCGCGTCGCCTGCATCGCTCACGCCACGGGGTGCGGTCGGGTCGCTGACCACGGTGAGGACTGCCACGCCTCACGTTCGGGCGGACGCGGGCGGGTCGTGTCGTTTCGAGCCACCGTGAGGACTGGGAGTCCTCGTCGAGGGCCCGAAAATGGTCGTGGGTGATTCCCGGCCGCTCTTGGATGCGAGATCGAGGACTGGCAGTCCTCAGCAGGTCGCGATGGCCGCCGAGGCGCCGCGTTCGGCACCGGATCGAGGACTGGCAGTCCTCAGAACGGTCACGAGGGCAGGTCGCCGCCGCCCAGGCGGCGCGTTCGGGGCACATCCGGGCCACGGCCGAGCCGACTGTGGGGCACCCACGACTGCAACGCCGCAAGGCTGCAGCACCGTCGTTGCGGCCGTTGCGGGCCTTTGCTACACTGCGCGTTCGCGGTTGCGGCCGCTTTGCCATGAGCCGACGGGAGCGCCAGCGGTCACGGGCCCTTCATCGCCCGGATCCGGCAGGGGTCGGCTGAAGCCACCGATATCGACAGCCCGAGTCCACTCGTGCGTCCCGCCTCTCGCCGGACGCGAGCCCCGGACCCGTCGCC